>JAPLJU010000196.1 GCA_026388445.1 Deltaproteobacteria bacterium | reverse complement strand
CTGGGCGGTCATGACGCCCAGCCCGGCCCCGATTTCGACCACCGTCTCGTCCCGCTGGATATCGGAGACCTCGACGATCTTCCGGATGATATTCGGATCGGAAAGAAATGATTGACCGAGCCTCTTAAGTGGACGAATCTGATATTTCGCCAGTATTGCCCGTGGATTTGCCATACTTGCTCCTCAGGGCTGAAACGGCACGGTACGTGACAAAGTAGGCAGGAACCGTAAAAACGACGGCCATCAGCAGCCCGCCGATCTGGAGCGGGTACAGGATGTTCCACCCCAGTTCAAGGATTGATTTCAGGCTATAGTCGTTAAACGTGACTTTTAAGCTCTCATAATTCAGCAACAACCGGCCGAGTTCATACTGCGCGAGATAGAATAAAGGAATGGTAATGGGGTTGGAGATACAGGTTGCCCCCAGGATGGCCGCAGTCATATTCTGTCGAAAAAGCAGGCAAAGAAAAATGATCGTAACGGTGTGGAACGGGATGGTGGGTGTCACCCCGATGAAGACACCGATGGCCATACCGGTGGCGATTTCACCCGGCGTCCCCTTCAGGCTGATAAAACGATTATAAAATTCCCTGATCTTGTCTTTGAGAAACATGAAACGTCTTCGCAGAAGAAAACGGGCATTGTCCCTGAAAGTCCCTGTGCAAAAACCATGCAGGGTCTATTTCAAAAGCGTCTCAAGAGGCCAACGGGAGACGGCGTTCAAATCGTGACCGTCTCGCCTTCCCCGCGCCAGCAGGTGCTCACCCACCACGGCAATCATGGCCGCGTTGTCCGTGCAGAGGACCGGAGGCGGAATGAATACCTCTATGGCCCGCTTCTGTCCCTCCTCCATGAACCTGCTCCTCAGGCGGCTGTTTGCTGCCACACCACCTACCACCGCCACCCTGGGCATATCATTCAACGCAGCGGCACGCATGGTCTTTTCCACGAGGACATCGACAATGGCCTCCTGATAGCTCGCAACAATGTCCGGGATCTCGCCCTCTTCGATGGGTTTCTCCCGCTTCCGGGTATAGTTCAGAAGGGCCGTCTTCACCCCGCTGAAGCTGAAATCCAGGCTGTCCCGCATGGGGCGGGGAAAGGTGAGGGCCTCCGGGTTCCCGGACTTTGCCAGCCGGTCGATAACCACACCGCCCGGGTATCCGAGGTTGAGAAGCTTTGCCGCCTTGTCGAAGGCCTCGCCGGCCGCGTCATCCCTTGTCTGACCCAGAAGAACAAAATCTTGGAAATCCCTGGCCAGATAGACGATCGTGTGCCCTCCCGACACCACCAGGGCCACGAAAGGGAATACCGGGGTTCGATCACTTAAAAAGATGGCCGCCACGTGCCCCTCGAGATGATTGACGCCGACGAGCGGCTTCTTCTTCGCAAAAGCGATGGACTTTGCAACGGAAAGACCGACGAGCAGGGAGCCGATCAGGCCGGGACCCCGTGTCACGGCGATTCCGTCGATGCTATCCAGGTCGAGACGGGCGTTATCGAGGGCCTGCAGGATCACGGGAATGATGGACTCCACATGTTTCCTGGAGGCAATCTCGGGTACCACCCCCCCGTATTTGCTGTGAATGTCCACCTGGGAGGAAACGACACTGGACAGCACCTCACGGCCGTCTCTGACAACGGCGGCAGCCGTCTCATCACAGGAGGTTTCGATCGCGAGAACCTTCATGATCCTGATATGAACATTTCCCTTTCCCTAAAAGTCGGAAAGGTATATACAGGATCGATTTCGAATTGTAAACGGTCATTTTTTCTGAGATTCCGGTATTTTCCCGGCACCCATCAGGTTTTATCCATGGAAATCAGGACCGATTTTCTCGTCATCGGAAGCGGCATCGCGGGCTTGAGTTTCGCCATCAAGGCGGCGGATCTCGGTTCCGTGGCCATCGTGACAAAAAAGGAAAAAATCGAGTCTACGACCAACATGGCCCAGGGCGGTATTGCCGTCGTCATGGACGCATCGGACAGCTTTGAGGACCACATCCACGATACCCTGGCCGCCGGCGCGGGACTGTGCCATGAGTCCGTCGTCAACTTTGTCGTGAGCGAGGGTCCGGAACGGGTCCAGGAACTCATCCGCTGGGGGGTGGAGTTCTCGAAAAGAAACAACAGCCCGCCGGCTCTCTACGATCTGGGCAAGGAGGGTGGCCACTCCCGGAGAAGGGTCATTCATGCCGCCGATCTCACGGGGCGGGAAATCGAAAGGGCCCTTATCGAAAAAGCGGGGTCAAAGAAAAACATCACCTTCTTCGAAAACTGCATTTCCGTTGACCTCATCCTCGAGTCGGCCATCGACGGTGTGAAAAAGCGGCCCCGTGCAAAAAAGGACAAATGTCTCGGGGCCTACGTCCTCGATGTGGAGAACAACAAAATCCACGTCTTTCGCGCTTCCTTCGTGCTTCTGGCAACCGGCGGTGCGGGCAAGGTCTATTGGATCACGTCAAAACCGGACATCGCTACCGGTGACGGCATCGCCATGGCCTACCGGGCCGGCGCGGAGGTTGCCAACCTGGAGTTCATCCAGTTTCACCCCACCTGTCTTTACCATCCCGAGGCCAAGTCTTTCCTGATCAGCGAGGCCGTCCGCGGGGAAGGCGGAATCCTGAAACTGAGAAACGGCTCGACCTTCATGGAACGCTATCATCCCATGAAAAGCCTCGCGCCGCGGGACGTGGTCGCCCAGGCGATCGACACGGAATTGAAGAAGTCGGGAGACGAATATGTCCTTTTGGACATTACCCACCGGGATCCCCAATTCCTGATGGAACGCTTCCCGAATATTCATAGAAACTGCCTCACCTTCGGCATCGACATCACGAAAGACCCGATCCCCGTCGTCCCGGCAGCCCACTACATCTGCGGCGGCGTTGTGGTCAATGCCCACGGCGAAACAAGCATCGAAAGGCTCTTCGCGGCGGGCGAGGTGGCCTGCACGGGCCTGCACGGCGCAAACCGCCTGGCCAGCAACTCGCTCCTCGAGGCGGTGGTATTCGCCCACAGGGCCTTTGTGAGGATCGCCGGGATGTTCCCGCAAATCAAGGATGAGGAGCTGCCCGTCTCGGGCTGGGACCTGACCGGCGTCACGGAAAGTGACGAATCCGTTGTCATTACCCAGAACTGGGATGAGATCCGGAGATCCATGTGGAATTACGTGGGCATCGTTCGATCCGACAAGAGGCTGGAGAGGGCAAAGAAAAGGGTGGAACTCATCTGGCAGGAGATTCACGAATATTACAGAAAATTCATGATCACAAGGGACCTTCTGGAGCTGCGGAACATTACCATCGTCGCCAAACTCATCATCGAGTGCGCCATGATGAGAAAAGAGAGTCGGGGCCTCCATTACAATATCGACTATCCCGAACGGGATGGTCAAAACTGGCTACGGGACACCACGCTGAAGAGGCCGCCCAGGAACCCCAGAAAAGCCAAAGTCTTTCCGTAAAAAACCGTCTACCCCTCAAAGAACACCCTCGATCCACGGGGTGTGTTTTTCATGCGGTCTCCCTGAACACCCGCCTGAAGATGAACTCCACATGTTTGAGAAAATTCTGGAGCCTGAACACTTTTTCGATCTCAACGGGCTTCAGAAACCGCAGGACATCGCGATCGCCCATGATCAGCTTCTTGAACTCCTGCCCTTCCCTCCAAGACTGCATGGCATTTTTCTGAACAATCGCATAGGCATCCTCCCGGGACATTCCCTTGTCAATCAACTTGAGAAGGACCATCTGCGAAAAAATAACGCCGTGCGTCAGGCTGAGATTGGCCATCATCCTCTCCGGGTAGACCACCAGGTTCTCTACCAAACCCGCAAAGCGGTTCAACATGAAATCCAGGAGAATGGTGGCATCGGGTCCGATGACCCTCTCCACGGAGGAGTGGCTGATGTCTCTCTCATGCCACAAGGCCAGATCCTCCAGCGATGCCAGGGCATAGCTTCTCATCAGACGCGCAAGGCCCGAGAGGTTTTCCGAAAGGACGGGATTTCTCTTGTGCGGCATGGCCGAAGACCCCTTCTGTCCCTCCGTAAACTCCTCCTCGGCCTCTCGAACCTCCGTCCTCTGGAGAAGGCGGATCTCCGTCGCAAATTTGTCAATGGACGAGGCGATGATCGCCAGCGTGGCAAAATATTCTGCATGGCGGTCCCGCTGAATAACCTGGGTTGAGACAGGCGCAGGCTGGAGCCCGAGCTTCCTGCAGACATAGGCCTCGACCCGCGGGTCCACGAAGGTGAAGGTTCCCACGACACCCGAGATCTTGCCGTAACTGACAATATCCCTGGCCCGGACCAGCCTGAGCCGGTTTCTCAGCATTTCCTGATACCACAGGGCCATCTTTAAACCGAAGGTGATCGGCTCGGCGTGAATGCCATGGGTTCTGCCGATCATCAAGGTCTTCTTGTAACGAAAAGCCTTCTTGCGGAGGATCTCGAGCAGCCGGTCCACATCCTCGAGAAGGAGGTCCGCGGCTTCCCTGAGAAGAAGGGCGAAAGAGGTATCGAGAATATCCGAGGAGGTAAGACCCATGTGAATGAAGCGGGCGTCGGGCCCTACCTTCTCACTGACACTGGTCAGAAAGGCGATCACATCGTGCTTGACGACTCTTTCAATTTTGTCGATCCGGGCCACATCAAAGTCGGCCTTTGCCTTGATGTTAGCGAAGGCTTTCTTCGGGATGACCCCCTTCCGGGTCAGGGCCTCACAGACCAGAATTTCAATGTCGAGCCACTTCCGAAACCTGTTCTCGGGGCTCCATACGGACGCCATCTTCTGCCTTGAATACCTCGGTATCATTCGACTCCCCTGTTTGCTTTTCTTTTTTATCGATGATCGTTTTTAGTATACGTCCTGAAAATCCGTCAAGGAATTTTAACCCCAGGCTCAATCGCCCACCGCTAAACCCCTTTCGCAGGGCCGATACAACATCCTTTCTTGTCATTTAAACCGAAGTATCAATAAAACCGCAATACTTTTTAATATAATGCATGAAATTATTTTTGTTATCGTAACGTATCGTCTTCCAGCCCTGGTGCCGCGCGCGCTCAACATGGTCCTCGTTATCATCTATGAAAAGTATTTTTTCGGGCTTGACCTGAAGCGCCTCGACAATATCCTCAAAATGCGATGTGTCCATCTTACTTTTTCCCATGTGATAGCTGTTGAAGACGTAATCAAAGCACCTGAAAAAACCATCCTTCGCATTCAACTCGTCCAGCCACAGCGTCTGATCGCTCAGGATACCGACGCGGGTCCCCTTCTCCCTGACTTCTCTCACGATCTTCAGCATCCAGGGTCGAAGTTTAAAACGGGACAGAATTTCCTCCCGAAGCGTCTCGTCGTGCCCCTCGATGGCCGCCCTCCGACGCAGGGCCCTCCAGTATGTCTTCTCGTCGGACCGACCGGTCACAAAACCCGTCTCATGGACCAGTTCATGGCCCATGGCAACGAAGGCCTCCTCGTTGATGCCGCTTTTTTTAGCGATGGCCGCAAGGCCACCCACGAAACCCTCTTCGGCAAGGACCCCGCCGAAATCGAAAAGAATGACATCCACAGAGCATTTTTTCTCTCGACGCGGCCGTGAGCCAGCCGTCCGTGTCTGATTTTTTCTTTTTCTGTTTTTGACCATATCCCCTGCCCGATCATGACCCACTTGACGTGAGAAAGAGCACCGGCAACCCCTCTCCATCGCTTGAATCTAAACGGGGTTCTTTCGGCCCCGCCTCCAGGGGGCCGCACCTTAAAATCAGACTGTCTTTCGAAATGAGTTCGATGATATAATTCACCTCAATAAAATGGGCCTGTTGAAACGGTGAAACAAGATCGAAACCGGAACATCCACCCTTTCAACCTGCCTTTACGAATCCCTGCGGGAAGACATAATGAACATCGTTCAACGATTCCTCAACGATTACAAAAAACAATTCCCGCGCTTCCACGACGCGGCGAAAATCTGCGCTCAGCAGTGTGAAACGGGGCTCCAGCAAAGCGGTGTAAGGGCCATCGTGACCTATCGCCCCAAGCGACCGGAAAGACTCAAGGATAAAGTTGAAGAGCGAAACACCGCACAAAGATACAGATCCCTTGAGGACATTTACACCGACATCCGGGACCTTGCCGGTGTCCGGATTGCCCTCTATTTCCCCGGTGACCGCGGTGAGACGGACAATTTCATCCGCTCCCGCTTCGAAGTCGAGACGGTTCGACAATCCCCGTCCGAACCCAGACCTTACCAGAAATACGAAAAAAAATTTACCGGTTATTCAGCGACCCATTATTACGTCAGGCTGGACAGGAAAAAGCTGCCCGAAAACAAAAGGCACTGCGCGGATACGCCGATTGAAATCCAGGTGGCCTCCGTCCTCATGCATGCCTGGGCCGAAGTCGAACACGACCTGGTGTACAAAGCGCAATACGGCAACCTCTCCGTGGATGAACTGGCCATTCTGGATGAACTCAACGGCCTCATTATCGCCGGAGAGATCGCCCTCGAAAGACTACAGCGGGCCTTGAAGGCACGGGTCAGCGGAAGTGCGAAGCGTTTTGCCAACCCGTATCAGCTGGCCGCTTTTCTATATGACGCGATCCGCTCGGGGACCCAGGAGCTGAAGAGTGAACCCGTCATGGGCCGTACCGATATCCTACTCAATTTTCTTCGGCTCGCCAAGCTGGATCGTCCGACAAAATTACGTAAGTATTTAACTCAGTTGAGTCCCGACACCGAAAATATTCCTGTGGTGGAGCAACTCGTCGACAGCATTCTCCTCGGCACGCCCGGACTCTACAGTGTCTATGCTAAAGCACGTCTGCAAACGGGCATTTCGCCGGGAAGCAGTCAAAGAGAAACGGAGAAGCCTCTCACGGCCATCAGGAAAGCTACAGGCTGTTTCATGTCCCGCTGGATCCCTTTTGAAATCACCATCCGGGAACTCATGCATGAACAGCATCTCGAACACCCACGCAAAATTATCATTCCGACACCTTCGACCCTGAAAAAGCTGAAGCTTTTTACGGGAAGAACGCTTGCGGCCCTCGAATCCATCCGTCAGTTGAGGAACCGTCTCGTTCACGGCATGGATATACCGCAGAAGGAAGAGACCCTTCTGGAGGCCGCCCGTTATCTCGAGCAGGTCCTGAGGCGAACCCGAGCGGGTTCATCTGATCGAATACGGCAGATCATCGATGACGCCATGATGGCCTCCCCCGAGGATTTTTATTACTTCATGCCGTAGAGGGGTTGCCCCTTATAAAAAACCGGAGCAGATGATATTATGTTTCTGATGAAAAAAATCATAACACCTTTCTTCTACCCTCTGACGCTTTCCGTGCTTTTTCTCGTGGGCGGCCTTATCCTCCTCTTATTCACGAAGAGGCAGAGGCTCGCCAAATGTCTGGTGTCGGCCGGAACGGTCATCCTCGTTTTCTTCAGTTATGATCCCGGCTCGAACTTAATCCTCCGGCCCCTGGAATCTCCTCCCCCTTCCCTGCCCGCCGCATCCAGTGCATCGGCGCCCTGGGTGGTTGTCCTCGGTCATGGACTTTCTGTCGACGAACGAATTCCATGGACCGCCCAGCTCTCCAGCAACTCCATGGTTAACCTGGTCGAGGGGGTCATCCTCTACTACAGGCAAAGACCCGGAAGCAAGCTCCTTCTCTCCGGTGGTAAAGGCTTTGAAAAGGAATCGGAGGCTGACTTGATGTCCCGAGTTGCCGTTTCCCTGGGTGTCCCCCCGACGGACATCGTCAGGGAGGACCAATCGCGCGACACGGAGGAGCAGGTACGACTCATTCGGGAGCGCGTTGGAGAAAATGCGTTTGTGCTCGTGACATCGGCATCACACATGCCCCGGGCACTGCTACTCTTCAAAAATCTGGGAATGAAGCCCTTACCGGCACCGACGGCCCACCTGGCTCTGGCGGATGGTCCTTTAAACCCCAGCAAGTTCTTTCCTAAACCATCGGCCCTGAGAAAGGCGGAACTGGCCGTCCATGAATACCTGGGCATTCTCTGGATCAGATTTAAAAGTCTTCTTCGAGGAGGGACCTCCTGAGGGCGAAACACGTTTTTTACACTCGGACACTCGGACACTCGTCCACGCTTTTCATCCGGGTCTGCACGGCTTTCGAAAAAAGCCCGTTGGACACAACGGGCCTTTCGATTTACATGGTGGCGGTGCAGGGACTTGAACCCCGGACACTGCGGATATGAGCCGCATGCTCTAACCAACTGAGCTACACCGCCTGAATTTTTTCTATAATATATTCCCCATCCTGTCAAGGCTGTGGGGCGGTGAGCTTGTACGAGACGACCACGCTGTTCGTCTTGAGGGTCGCACCGACGGAAAGGACAAGCGCCATGACAATTTCATCCTTCCCGTCATTGTCAATGTCCTTGACCTGATAGTCCGCAACATAGCCATTGATCTTCCGTGTCTTCCAGTTTTCGAGGAAGCCAATTCCATCCCACTCGAGATTGTAGACCTCGCTCGACGTGAAGAGCTTTATTCTGGAAATGGTCCCCCCGATGGCAGACACATTTTTTACGAGTATCAGCTCCTTCTTACCGTCTTTGTTCGTGTCATAGGTAATGATTCTCAGGTTGATATACTGGGGAGGATAATCGCTATCGACCAGCATGGCCTTCGTAGGCATTTCGATATAACTGTTGCTGCCGCCGAAAGTGTCATCGCTCTTGTAAAGGAACTCCGAGGCTCCGCCGAAGACATTGAGCTTAATGAGGAGTTTCTCCGTCTTTTCATAAATACGCAGATAATCGAAATCATCAAGGCACACAATCCTTTCGGGCTTTCCCGGTTCAATCGTGTCTAGGGTCAACCCGTAAACAGGGAGCCCCTCCGGTATTTTCATGCGATGCCCTTCCCTGTATTTTCCATCGGACCACACCGCTTCGTGAATCGGGTTACGAAACATAAAATGCGCGCCGGATATCAAGCTCCCCGTATATCCAATCGGATCTGTCGATAACTCCTGGCACAGAAGAACAGGGGCCTCCCCTGTGTTGATGACCCGCATAAACCATCTGAGATGGGATGCGATCCTTTCGTACTTCCCGTCCCGGTATTCCAAAACGAAGGACTCCAGGTGATCATAGTCGAAATTCGTCACAAAAATCTCAGGGATACCATTTCCATTGATATCCGCTACATCAACGGAGAGATACTTCTCACCCTTCTTTCCGGCAATCTTGTTGAGCAGGAGAAATTCATTTCCCTTCCTCTGGTAGATCATCACATTGTTGAAGTCGATGATGACGACTTCATTAAGACCGTCCTTATTGACGTCCCCGATATCCATCCCCCGAAACTCCGTGCCGTACTTCGGGCTCATCCAGAAACCCCGTCTGTCATCGGGTCGTCCGGAATGAATAAAATCCGGATTGATGGCGGCAGTATAGGTTCCCTTTCCTTTTCTCATTCCTGAAATGACCTCGGCCTCGCTTTGCGGTACGCCGGCCATACCTGAAGAAGCCACGGCTGCTCCTCCTGCTGCCGGAGCGGCCCCGCCGGGTGGAACGCTCACCGGTGCAGCCGGGGCGGCGGCAAAGGATGCCGGGACATCGCCCAGGATGTGCTGGTCGATCTTTTTAGCAAAGTCGTTTATCTTGGGGATGACCTCATTCAGCCCCCTGGATTGCTCAAAGACCGATACGGCCGATTTCTTCGCAGCCACATCCAGGAGCTTTCCGTCAAGGCTGACATTTTCTCCGATCTTCGTGATACTCCCCCAGACCACGTAATCGACCTTCAGGTCCTGGCCGAGGGTCAGGACGTCCGGCTCGGCGATCTGTTTTTTCTTCACCTTGTCCAGGGCATCGAGGACCGAGGGTTTGCCGAGGACTTCGATTTTATTGCTCACTTCGATTCGGGACATGAGCATGTCCCAGACGCCGTCCCTCAGATAATCCAGCTTCTCCGGACTGTTCATCTGAAAGGGGAGAACGGCAACTTTTTTGACCTGCGCCGCTGCCACCGGGCTGAGAAGAAAAACAACAAGGAGCAGACCCGTAATGAGCCAATAGCTTTTTTTCATTTTGCGACCTCTTTCTGATTCCCGAGTTCAATAAGCAAGTGCAACACTTTCGGTTTTTAGGCTTCCGCATTATGATTGCGGATCATGCCAAAAACCTACAAACAGCTAAGCGCGAATGAACGAGATATTCTCGCAGTCCTCAAAAGCAGAGGCAAAT
>JAPLJU010000036.1 GCA_026388445.1 Deltaproteobacteria bacterium | reverse complement strand
ATGAAAAAATACTTTTTGACCGAACAGGGAGCGCGTCTTCAAAGTGGCAAGACCTATGCATAAATATTGAGGAATCCCATATACCGCGAGGGCAAGTAATGCACAGCAAGGGCCGTATCCTGATCGTCGAAGATGACCCTTCCGTCCTTTCCATCCTCTCCGAGAATTTTGAAGCGGGCTTTCCCGAAGTGGTCACAGCGGAAAATGGCGTAGAAGCCTTAATGAAATTCAAGCCTTATGATTACGACCTCGTCATATCGGACATTCGTATGCCTGAAATGGACGGGTTCAGCCTGCTCGAGAAAATCAGGAAGATGGACCCGGAAGTTCCATTTTTCATGATGACGGGGTTCCCGAACAATGAAACCGTTTCCACGGCAATCAGGAAAGGTGCCGACGGTCTCATCCCCAAACCCTTCCATTTTGAGCAGCTGAAGACAAGAATCTTCGACTTCTTCGCGAAGCGGCGTCAGAAGGAAGGCCGGGACCTGTGGCGGGGTATCCTCTGGGGGTCCGCGGTCTCGATTGCCTTCTGGATCATCACAGGAATCACCCTGTTCCTTTTCCTGAAATAAAACTTCAATGAAGCGCCGTTAGAGCCTGCGCTTCATTTTGTTTCCACGTGGCGATTGCATGCAGGAAAGAAGAGGAGAGAAATTCGGCTGGCTGGAAAGCGGCAGCTGAAAATCCATGCAAACACATCTCTGAGAAAGACAAGGATGACACCCCGGATGAAAGACGAAGAGAAAACGCAGGAACAACTGATCAGGGAATTGAATTCGCTCCGGCTGCGAGTGGCAGCCTTAGAGCAACTGATCGCCGATCAAAAAAGAGAGGGACAAACTGCGGGTCTGCCGGAGCATCAGGATCTTCTGCCCGGACTGCAGAGTAACGCCTTATTCAAAAACCACTTCGTGATCATGATAGCCCAGGCAAACCTGAAAAACTCGAAGTTTGCCCTGATGCTTATTGCAATTGATAACTTAGATGAGATTAAAAAGATCGGCGGCGATTCCATCGTCAACCCGGTGGTAAAGGCCGTCGCCAACCGCGTCACGAGCACCCTGCGGAAAACGGATATCATCACCCTGGCCGAACAAAAGGAATTCCTGATCCTGATACCGGAATATTCCTGGCTTGAGGTTTCGGTGAAGATCGCCCAGAGAATGCTCAAGTCCTTCGAGAAGCCCTTCCTGCTCAACGATCTGGAAATTCACGTGACGCTCAACGTCGGCATTGCCGTCTATCCCGACGATACCCTCGACGCCGATTCGCTTGTCAAGTGCGCCCAGGCGGCCCTGGATTACGCACGGCAGGACGACAAGCGCGCCTATGCCTATCATTTCTACAACAGAAAATTGAAGTAACGGCAGCTTTTATCCTTTCGCGCTCTGCCTCTCGCCTTTAACCCTGCGCTTTTAGCCTTATATCTTTATATGGATAACCGGCAACCCCAGGTGCTTCCTTTTCGTCTCGCCGAAGAAGGTCGTCCGGTCGCGCACCGTGGGCTCACCGCGCCTGCCCTTCCCTTTCACGTCGATGACGTGCGCCCCGCCGAGGTGCAGGGCGTGCTTGCCATACCAGCCGCGCACCACGTCAACGGCCTCGTAGAGACGCCGGACGTTCTCCGCCCGGACGGGGCTTTCGAAGAGAGTGTACTGGACGGCGTCATCGGGCACGAGATCAACCAGGACGACGCCCGTGGCCCGGTAAAGCTCCCCCTCCCAGTAGACGAGGTCGAAGAGTCCGCGGAGGATCTCGCAGAGTTCCAGGGGGTGGGCCGAGGGGCGGATGAGCTTCGCCTCCGTCCCCTCGAAGTCGAAGTTCTGTTTCTTCAGGAAGGCAATGACCTTCCGGGCGGCGAGCTTGTAGCGCCTCGCTTTCATGCAGGCCGACTCCAGGTTTCGAAGAAGCTGGGCGAAGAGGTAATCCCGGTCGCTTGTGGCGGGGGCAAAGGTCTTCGTCTTGCTGATGGAGGCATAGTCGTTCTTTTCCTCCGGCTCCACCGGGTAGGCGGACTCCCCGCGAAGTTCCTGCCAGATCTCCTGGCCCGGTTTCGTGAAGCGCTTTTTCACCACCTGCTCGGGAAGCTTCGCAAACTCCAGGACCGTTTTGATCCCCATCTTCCAAAGATAGTTTGTCGTGGCGCGACCGATCCCCCAGATCGCCTCGACGGGCAGGTCCTTCAGGTATTCCGGGATTTCCCGACCGCGGATCACCGTGAAGCCGTCGGGTTTCTTGTGCTTGGAGGCCACCTTGGCGAGGACCTTCGAAACGGAGATTCCCAAACTGACGGTGAAGCCAAGCTCACGCTGGATCTCATTTTTGATCTTGAGGGCAATCGTCTCGTAGGAGGAGTGGAGCGGCCGTCGCAGGCCCGTGAGATCGGCAAAGGCCTCGTCGATGGAGTACTCCTCCACCTGAGGTGTAAAGCGCCGGACGATGCTGAACATCCGCTTCGAAAAGAGGCTGTAGGTCTCGTAGTCCGAGGGAAGGACGATGAGATCGGGACAGATCTTCTTCGCCTCGATGAGGGAGACGCCGCGCTTGATGCCGAGCTTCTTGGCCGGGTAGCTCGCGCAGGCCACGATCCCGCGCTCGCCGCCGGTGATCAGGGGTTTTCCCCTGAGCTCCGGGTGGATCACTTCCTCGCAGGAGGTGAAAAAGGCATCACCGTCCACGTGCACAATGGCCCTCGGCCAGGAGTGGATGTTGAAAGTAAAATCGCTCATAACATTAGCTCACAGGCCAATAGCCTGCTGCGCAATTTTGAGTTTTGAGTTATGAATTATGAGTTGCCGATAACTTGCTTTTTCTAATTCAAAACTCAACATTCAAAATTCATAATTCATCATTTATATTAGGCGTACGCCGCAGGGACGAGAGATGAAGGAAACGCCGCAGATGGGTGTTTTTCAGCAGCCTTGTCCTCTTCTCAGGCTGGTCAAAAGTGCCTGTATGCAAGGCGCCCGATGTCACGAAGAGCGAGGCGTACTAAAACGTACGTTGAGCGATAAGGGACAAGGGCAACGCAGCAGAGAGGTACTTTTCACCAGCCTAAAGGTGGTATTTTCTAGGTCTTTCCAAGTCTGTCTGGGTCTTCTGGCCTAGTCCCTTAGGCTGTTCAAAAATGCCCAGATGCAAGGCCCCCGAAATCCCGAGGACTGAGGCGTACTTTGGGTGTACGCCGCAGGGACGAGGGATGAGGGAAACGCCGCAGATAGGCGTTTTTCAACAGCCTACAGGTGGTATTTTCTGATGACGGCGGACACAACCCCACCGACTTTCAGTTCCTCCCGGGGCTTGATGGGCGGGTATTTCGAGTTGGCTGACTCGAGAGTGACCTCGTCCTTCCTCTTTCTGAAGTACTTCATCGTCCACTCGCCGTCCACCTGGGCGATGATGATGTCGCCATTCTTCGGCTCCCTGCCCTTCTCGACGATGACAAGATCCCCCGGCATGATCCCTTCGCCGATCATGGAATCCCCGCTCACCCGGAGAAGGAAAGACGTCTCGGGGCGGGTGATAACGTACTCATCGAGGGAGATGATGTCCCGCAGTTCCTCTTCCGCCGGGGATGGAAACCCGGCCTGGATGTCCCCCACCACCGGAAGCGGAAGGACCCGGCGCAGGGGCTTCAGGAACCCCTTCGTGTCCTTCTCCAGAAGGCCCTCCGCCTGGAGCTTCTTCACCCAGAAATCGACGACGCTCTTGGACCGCACCCCCAGGAGGCCGACCATCTCTGAATAGGTCGGCATCCGCCGCCGGTCGCGGTAGAACCCGGCGATTTTCCCTTTCACTGTCTCAACGGTCCGTTTTTCCATCTCAAATGCCTATTCCGCTCTTCCCCCTCCCTTGACGGGAGAGGTACGGAGAGGGAATTTTGAAGGCGTAAAAACACTTGACTATAGCCTGTCAACTGATTTATAGAACGAACGTTCTATATTGTCAAGAAGATTTTCAAAGGGCTTCCGGTAATGGGTGCGTTCCTGTCAGAATCGTTGACATCCTTAGGAAAAGGGGATAAGTTAACGCCCACGACTGCAACGCTTTCGGACATCCGGACTGGGCAGGATAGCCTTCAGTTGTGCCGGCCAGTGACCCCATACCAATCCCCGGAAAGAGGTGCCTTTCTGACTCCATTTCTCATTAAAGTCGCTGCGACCGGATTCGGCAGCGGCTACGCGCCCATTGCACCCGGAACGGCCGGCTCACTCGTCGGGATCGTAATTTACCTGGCCCTGACGCGCCTGCCCTGGCCCCTTCATCTTGTGACGATCCTGCTCCTCACCCTCTTTGCCGTATACGTCTCGGGGGAGGCGGAGAAAATATTCAACAAGAAGGACTCTTCCTACATCGTCATTGACGAAATCGTGGGACAGCAGTTTGCCCTCTTCCTCGTACCGCCGAAGGTTTTGTACATCGCGCTGGGCTTTTTTCTCTTCCGGCTTTTTGATATCGTGAAGCCCCCGCCGGCAGGCTTCTGTCAGGCGCATCTTCCCGGCGGATGGGGGGTGGTGATGGACGACGTGGCGGCGGGCATTTACACGAATATCCTGCTCCTGCTGATCGTGTACTTCGTTGGCAAATAACCGTTCTCCGAAATCAAATTTCCCAGGCTGTTCAACACGGTTTTTTTCAACTGCCTGGACGGGGTTTTAAATGAGAGTCGGTATCCTGACCATAGGCAACGAATTGACCACCGGCCGCATCCAGGACACGAACACCGCCTACCTCGCGGGCGAACTGGCTTCCCGCACCTACGAGGTTTCCGCTTCGATGGCCGTGGGGGACTCGCAGAGCGCCATCAAGGGGGGCCTGGATTTTCTTCTTCCCCTTTCCAACGCCGTGATCGTCACGGGGGGCCTCGGCCCCACGGCGGACGACATCACGACGGAGTGCATCGCAAAAGCCTTCGGGCTCAAGCTCTACCTGGATGAAAAAGCGCTCCAGGTCATCAAGGATCGTTTTGAGAGATTCAAGATCCGCTGGTCCGACAACAACGCCAAGCAGGCCACCTTCCCGAAAGGGGCGCAGCCGATCCCGAACCCCGTCGGCACGGCCTGGGGCTATGCTCTGAAGCGCAATCGCAAGATCATCATCGTGGTCCCCGGCGTCCCCCGAGAAGTGAGGAAGATTTTCCCCGAAGGGGTTCTGCCGATCCTGGAAAAGGCTTCGGGCAGGAAGAAAGTGGTCGTCCTGACGAAGACGGTCAAGCTCTTCGGTCTCGCCGAGGCCCTGGTTGACGACGCACTTTCCGATGTCGTCTATGACAGGAAGACCCTGAGCATCGGCTTCTACCCGCGCTTCCCCGAGAACCACATCGTGCTCACAGCCAGGGACACAGAGAGAAAACGGGCGCAGAAGAACCTTGATGACGTCCGCAAGAAGATCGAGGAAAGGCTCAGGAAATATATTTTCGGTTACGACAACGACACCCTCGAGGGGATCGTGGGGGCGCTTCTCACGGAGAGGAAGCTCACGCTCGCCGTGGCGGAATCCCTCACGGGCGGCCTCATCACGGATCGCATCACGAACGTGCCCGGAAGCTCTCAGTACTTCGAACGGGGGGTTGTCTCCTACAGCAACCGCTCCAAGACAGACCTCCTGGACGTCCCGGAGCACACCCTTGAGGAGTTCGGGTCGGTGAGCGAGACGACAGCCACTCTGATGGCCGAGGGTGTCCGCAGGATGGCAAAAACCGATCTCGGCCTTTCCACGACGGGGATCGCCTGCCCTACAGGGGGGACGGAACGCAAACCCGTGGGCACCGTGTTCATCGCCGTCACGGACGGCAGGAGGAGGGTCTGCCGGGACTTCCAGTTCCGGTGGGATCGAAGACGCATCAAGGAGATCACGTCACAGTGGGCCCTCGAGATGCTTCGACAGTTTATCCTGGGGTTAGAATAAGGGATAGAAAATGACGACACAGCCAGAAAAGATGATGAGGACCTTTCTTGCCATCGATATCCCGAAAGAGATCACGGATTCGATGGAGAAGATCCAGTACCGCCTGCGGAACTCCCTCAAGGAAGGGATGATCCGCTGGACGAAACCCAACTCCGTTCACCTGACACTCAAGTTTTTCGGCAGCATCTCGGACAGGGATATCGAGCACATCACCGGGCTTTTGAAGGACAGCGTGAAAGGCTTCAAGCCCTTCGAGCTCACGGCCGAGAAGGTCGGCGTTTTCCCGAACTCACGCCAGCCCCGGGTCCTGTGGCTGGGGATCACAGGCGGGGACAACTCCTTCATGACCCTGCAGAAGCAGATCGATGACGACCTGCACGGCATCGGATTCCCGAGGGAGGAGCGTCCCTTCAGGCCCCACCTCACCCTCGGCCGGACGAAGGCCCACCGGGGGATCGAGGGACTCTCGGCCGTACTCGAGGAGTTCAAGGATTACAGGGCAGGCACTTTCCCGGCGGCAGGGCTTACCCTCTACCGCAGCGACCTGCGCCCCGAAGGCTCCATTTACACGAAACTCGGCTACTTCCCGCTCGGCGGCTGAAAGCGCCAGGATTTTTTCTTTATAAAAGTCGCGAAATATTCTAAATTACACTATCTATTTTACAAACCACGGAGGCATTCATGGCAGATATCGACAGGGACAAGGCAGTGGATCTGGCCATCAGCCAGATTGAGCGACAGTTCGGCAAGGGCTCCATCATGCGCCTGGGGAGCGACGAGGTGATAGATGTGGCCGTCATCTCGACGGGGTCGCTGAGCCTCGACATGGCCCTCGGCGTGGGCGGGATCCCCCGCGGACGGGTCATCGAGATTTACGGACCCGAGGCGGGCGGGAAGACGACGCTCGCGCTTCACATCGTTGCCGAGGCGCAGAAGAAAGGCGGATTGGCCGCCTTCGTGGATGCCGAGCACGCCCTTGACATCGCCTACGCGAGAAAGATCGGCGTCAACACCGACGATCTCCTCATCGCCCAGCCCGACACGGGCGAGCAGGCCCTTGAGATCGCCGAGACGCTCGTGAGAAGCGGCGCCCTCGACGTGCTGGTCATCGATTCCGTGGCGGCCCTGGTGCCGCGGGCGGAGCTCGAAGGCGACATGGGAGACGCCCAGATGGGCCTCCAGGCAAGGCTCATGTCCCAGGCCCTGCGGAAGTTGACCGGAGCCATCAGCAAGTCCAGGACCTCCGTCATCTTCATCAACCAACTGCGCATGAAGATCGGTATCTTCATGGGGAACCCCGAGACGACAACGGGCGGAAACGCCCTGAAATTCTACTCCTCCATGCGCATCGACATCCGCAGGATCGGCCCCGTCAAGCACGGCGAGCAGATCGTGGGGAACCACGTGCGCGTGAAGATCGTCAAGAACAAGGTGGCTCCGCCCTTCAAGGAGACGGAATTCGACATCATCTTCGGCGAGGGGATCTCCCGGGAGGGCGACGTCCTCGACCTCGGCGTAAACGACGGTATCGTCGAGAGGACCGGCACCTGGTACTCTTACAAGGGCGACCGCCTTGGCCAGGGACGGGAGAACGCAAAGCTCGCCCTCAAGGACAACCCGGAACTCCTGAAGAAACTCGAAGACGAGATCCGTGAGAAACACGGGCTCAAGATAAAGGAACCCGCGCCAGCCGCGGAGAAACCGAAAGAAAAAGAAAAGAAAAAATGAGGGAAGACCCTCAGTTCGAGAAGGCCAGGCAGAAGGCCTTCCGGCTCCTCGCCCGCCGGGCGCAGAGCAAAAAGGAGTTACAGAAAAAGCTTGCCGACAGGGGCTTTGAAAAGCCCGTCGTGGACCGGGTCGTGAAAACGTTCACGGAGCATGGCTATCTCAACGATGAGGCCTTCTCCCGGGACTGGGCCCGGCACCTCGCCCGGAACAGGCACTACGGCAACCGCAGGATCGAGATGAGCCTGGCCGAAAAGGGAATCCCGAAGGACCTCATCGCGAAGGCCATCGCGGAAGCCAGGGGGGAAATCGAAGAACGGGAGGGCATCCGCAAAGTTCTTCAGAAAAAACTGAAAGGCAGAAAGCCAGGCGGACTTGACCGGGCCGAGAAAAGAAGGATCGCCCAGAGCCTCGCTCTACGGGGTTACTCATGGCCGCTCATCATAGAAGCGCTTGGAAAAAAACAGGAGGGTTTGTTCGATGACATCGAGTGAGATCAGGGCAAAATTTTTAAAATACTTCGAAGAGCGGGGGCATGCCGTCATCGCAAGCTCATCGCTCATCCCGAAGGACGACCCCACGCTCCTTTTCACCAACTCGGGGATGGTCCAGTTCAAAGACCTCTTCCTCGGCCTCGAGGACCGGGGCTACACGAGGGCCGCAAGCTCCCAGCGGTGCGTCCGCGCGGGGGGCAAGCACAACGACCTGGAAAACGTGGGATACACGGCGCGCCATCACACATTCTTTGAGATGCTGGGCAATTTCTCCTTCGGCGATTATTTCAAAAAGGAATCCATCGCCTGGGGCTGGGACTTCCTGACGAACGTCATGGGTCTCGACAAATCGAAGATGTGGATCACAATTTATGAGAAGGACGACGACGCTTTCGATATCTGGAACAAGGAGATGGGCGTCCCCGCCGAGCGCATCGTCCGCATGGGTATGGACACCAACTTCTGGCTGATGGGCGAGACGGGTCCCTGCGGACCCTGCTCCGAGATCGTCTATGACCAGGGCCCGGAGATCGGCTGCGGGCGGCCCGAGTGCAATGTCGAGTGCCCCTGCGACCGCCACCTGGAGCTCTGGAACCACGTCTTCACGCAGTTTGACCGCGACATCAAGGGGAACTTCAATCCGCTGCCCAAGCCGAACATCGACACCGGCATGGGGCTCGAGAGGCTTGCCGCTGTCAAGCAGGGCGTCAGGAGCAACTACGACACGGATCTCTTCACCCCCATCATCAGGTTCATCGAGAAGATCAGAGGGAAGAAATACGGTAAGAACGCCGATAACGACACCTCCATGCGCGTCATCGCCGACCACGCCCGCGCCGTCACCTTCCTGATCGGCGACGGGATACTGCCCTCCAACGAGGGCCGCGGCTATGTGCTCCGCAGGATCCTGCGCAGGGCCTGCCGCCACGGGAAGCTCCTGGGCTTTGACAAGCCCTTCCTGCACGATGTCGTCACGGCTGTCGTGGATTCGCTGAAGGACGCCTACCCCGAGATCGTGGACCGGGCATCCTTCGTTCAGAAGGTCATCTTCAACGAAGAGCAGCGCTTCCTCGAGACACTGGACACGGGTCTTCGCATCCTCACTGACGAGGTCGCCGTCCTCAAGAAGGCGAAAAAGACCGTCATCCCCGGCGAAGTGGTCTTCAAGCTGTACGACACCTTCGGGTTCCCCGTGGACCTCACCGCCGACATCGTGAAGAAGGACAACCTGACCCTCGACATGGATAAGTTCGAGGCGCTCATGCAAGAGCAGCGTGAGCGTGCCCGCGAGAGCTGGAAAGGAAGCGGTGAGACGGCAGTCGCCGACAGCTACAAGAAGCTCGTCCTCAAGGGGGTCACCACGGAGCTTGTGGGCTATGAGGAGGTCACCGAGGCCACGTCCTTCGTGAAGGCGATTTTCAAGAAGGACGAGGAGGTGGACGTCATCACCGAGGGCACCAATGCTGAGATCTTTACCGACCAGACCACCTTCTACGGGGAGACAGGCGGACAGGTGGGCGACACGGGCGTCATCGAGGGCGAAGGATTTATCTTCGAGGTGTGGGACACCCAGAAACCCGATGAGCACCTGATCACCCACATCGGGAAACTCAAGAAGGGCACGCTGAAGGTCGGCGACACGGTTCACCTGAAGGTACAGTCTAACGTAAGGCGCGCGATCGAGGCCAACCACTCCGGCACGCACCTCCTGAACGCGGCGCTCCGCAACGTCCTCGGCGATCATGTGAAGCAGGCGGGATCACTCGTCAACCCCGAGAGGCTCCGCTTCGACTTCACGCATTTCTCCCGGATCGAGGAGCATGAGCTTGACCGGATCGAGTCCCTCGCGAACGAATACATCCAGGGGAATCTGCCTGTCAAGACAAGCATCCTTGCCAAGGAAGAGGCCTTCAAGACAGGTGCCCAGGCCGTCTTCGACGAGAAATACACCGACAAGGTCCGGCTGGTGAAGATGGGCAACGTAAGTGCCGAGCTCTGCGGCGGGACCCACGTAACCCGCACCGGCAACATCGGCATCCTCAAGATCCTCTCCGAGTCGGCGGTGGCGGCCGGCGTGCGGCGCATCGAGGCCGTGACGGGACACGAGGCCGTCAAGTACGTGAAGAAGGTTGACCACGAACTCAAGAAGGTGGCCAATATCTTCAAGGCCGGCCCGATGGAAGTGGCGGATCGAGTCGACAAGGCGCTCAAACACCAGAAGGATCTCGAGCGCGAAATCGAAGCCTTGAAGGGAAAACTGGCAGCGAAGGAATCCGCCGACATCATCAAGAAGGCCCGGAGCTATAACGGCATCCAGGTCCTTGCCACCACCGTGGAAGCCTCCGACGTGAAGGCGCTGCGCGCCTTCGGGGACAAGATCCGCGACAAGATGAAGTCAGGCGTCATCCTCATCGGCAGCAAGGTGGGCGACAAGGCGATGCTGCTTTGCATGGTTACGAAGGATCTAACGGATAAATACGACGCCGGTAAGATCGTGAAGGAGATCGCCCCCATCGTCGGCGGAAGCGGCGGCGGCAGGCCCGATATGGCCCAGGCCGGCGGCACGAAGCCCGAGAACCTCGACAAGGCCCTCGCGAAACTCGAGGCCATGTTCAAGGTCGAGGAGAAACCGGCAAAGAAACCCGCACCAGCGTCAAAAGCCGCGACGAAAAAGCCTGCTACAAAAGTGAAAGCCGCAAAGCCCAAGGCGGCGAAGACGAAGGCAAAACCAAAGGCTAAGGCAAAGGCGAAAAAGAAGTAATGTCTGTCTAAGTCATCAGGCCTACGGCCTGAGGCATTAGGCATCAGGTGTTAGGCACAAGGCATAAAGCCTTGGACCTCGAATTCCAGACTGTAAAACCCTTACCCTCCGCCTCGACGGGAGAGGGCAAAGGTGAAAGAGTGATATAAATATGCTCGTCCACCGTAAAAAAGACCTGGCGGTAACCGAGGCCATCCTTGGAGGTAAGTCATGACCAAATATAAAATCATTGTAGAAAAACATCCTGACGGTTACGTCGCATATCCCCTGGGTTTGAAAGGGGTTGTCGTCGGCCAGGGGGACTCCTACGAAGAAGCCCTGACGGATGTGAAATCCGCTATTCGCTTTCACATCGAAACCTTTGGTGAAGAAGTGCTGGAAATCGATCCGCCTGTCTTGGAAGTATTTGTAGCGGAGGCCGGGGTCTGAAATCCGATGCCGAAATTTCCCGTCGATGCACCAAAACAGAAAGTTGTAAAAGCACTGGAGAAGCTCGGTTTCGAAATTGTTCGGCAAAAAGAGCTCATATCCATGATAAGATTGAATCCCGACGGTTCAAGAACCCCCTTGACCATGCCGAATCACCCTAAAATAAAAGCCTCAACATTACGTACCATTTGCACGCAAGCGGGTATATCAAGGGATGATTTTTTCAAGGTGTACGAAGAGAGTTAATGAAACCTAAGAAGTTCTGAAAAAACTTAAGGAAAGAATCCGCCAGACAGACATTAAAAACAGTGGTTAGTTGCGAGATCGGGCCCAGAAAATACATAAGGAACAAAGCAGAAAGACATACTAAAAAGAAAAGGCAATTCGTATAAACTATTTCCTGCTTCCTGCCGCTTGGCGGCAAAAAGGAGGGACCGTGAAATAGTGACACTCAAAACCCCGTATCTCACGACGAGTGCGGGGTTTTGTATTTAAGGCAAGGCGGTAAGAAAATGTTGAAAAGCAAGACCTGACCCTCAAACTCCCGAGGTGAATACGATAGAAACACCAAAAGCAACTCAAGATGATTCCCGTATTTCGAGAATCCGGTCCACGTTGAAGACGCGCTTTTCCCGGCGCGTCAGACAAAAGGCCTCCAGTCCGGTAAAGGGATGTCCTTTGTACTCCATGTCTCCGATGAACAGCGGCCTGACCGCCCGTCGTGATTTTTCATCCTTTGCCTTCAGATAGACGATTTCGAGAATCTTCCTGCCTTTGATCGCGGCGTCGATCATCATGATCCTGTCTTCCCGCGAGCATTGCCTTTCCGCCTGGGCGTACTGAAAACGAGTCAGAAACTTCACGACCTGCCAGTCCATCAAGATATGGCCTTTCTTGATCGGCTGCCTCAGAACAATTCCGTCCAGGCTGGTGCAACGCGAAAGGGCTACGTACATCTGCCCGTGGGCGAAGGTGCCCCTCCCCACGTCAATGACCACCTTTTCAAATGTCTTTCCCTGACTCTTGTGAATGGTGACGGCAAAGGCCAGCCTCACGGGATACTGGGTGAAGGAACCGATAGCCTTCGAAGCGATTTTCCCGTCTTTCAGATAAAACCGATAAATCTCCCAGGTGTAGGGGGCGATATCCACCCGCTCTCCCGTCTCCAGCTCTGCCTGGATAACGGCCTCGCCTGCTTTGTCCCGATTGAATCCCGTGACGCGTCCGATGGTTCCGTTGATCCATCGCCCGTAGGCGTCGTTGTTGAGGAGCATGATCTGGACGCCCTTTTTCAGCTTCAGATCCACCGCCGTGGGCAGATACCCCTCTCCGAAGTCTCCTTCAATGAGACCGCGGGTGTTCCAGACCTTGCCGCGCAATTTGGCCAGCCGTTCCCCGTTGATGCGGTCGGCCAGGTTATTCGTGCTGGTCAAACTGATATAGTACTCCCGCGGCGGGGCTTCAAACGCGGGATCGTGGCGCTGATTGATGAGGGCGAGGTCGTCCTCCGTGACGGTGCGGTTTCGGATAGCGTTCAGGAGGCGGATGAACTCTCCATCCGTCTGGCGGTACACCTTCTCCAACTCGACGAACTCCAAGTCCAATCCATCGAAGGCTTTCGCGCTGAAGAAATAGGGCGTCGAATAGTGATTGCGGAAAATCTCCTTTTCCCGGCCAGCCAGATCAGGCAGGCCCTGGGTTTATTCTTTTTATCGTCTTTAATCTTTCTGCGGATGGCCGACGGCGTCACGTTGGGCTTGAACCCGAAAAAGGAATGAATCGTCTGCCCGCCCACATTGATGGCGGCAACGCCGGTGGGGGCGAGGACCACCACCTTCTTTTTCGTGTTCCCGCGGAAATAAGTGAGAAGCGTGGACTTCCCCGTGCCCGCCCGTCCCGTGACGAAAACATGCCGGTTCGTATCCTCCATCAGATCCAGGGCGCGTTGGAACTGGGGATTGAGGTCAATGGATGCGGGGCTTCTCGGCTTTCTGATCATAGAGCACGATCTTCCTTTTCGGTTTTTTTCTCCATGCTTTTATACAGCGCATCCAGCGGGCTCAGCGGCGCTTTCGACATGTCTCTAAGGACATGGGTATAGATCATGGTGGTTTCCACATTCTTATGGCCCAGCAGTTCCTGAACCTCGCGGATATTGACGCCGCTCATCAGCAGATGCGTGGCGAAACTGTGGCGCAGGGTGTGGACGCTCGCGTGCTTCACGATGCCGGACTTCCTCACTGCGCCCGCCACAAC
>JAPLJU010000270.1 GCA_026388445.1 Deltaproteobacteria bacterium | reverse complement strand
GAAGAAAAATATCGTCGAAGCCCTGGTGGCCCATCGAATCCCCTACGCGGCCACGGCCAACATCGCCTTCCTCGAGGATCTGACCCGGAAGGTGAAGAAGGCCAAGGAGACGAAAGGGTCGAGATTTCTCCATATCTATGCCAGCTGCCCCACAGGGTGGAAGATCCCCTCGGAGATGGCGATCAAAATCGCCCGGATGGCCGTGCAGACCAACATCTTCCCCCTCTACGAGGTGGAGGGTGGGGTCAAGTACACGATCAATTACAAACCCAAGGAATACCCCGTCAGAGAATATTTCAAGCTCCAGGGACGCTTCAGCCACCTGACGGACCATGACCTGGAACAGATCCAGGAGATGGTGAACGAGGACTGGGAGATGCTCTTGCGAAAGGCGGGCGAACATTAAAGGCAGTGGTTAGTGAATGGTGGATAGTGGCTAGCAGGACGAAAGGGACAAAAGAGACAAAAGAGACCGGATAGACCGGACAGACTGGACAGACCAACAGGCATATAGCCTGAGTTGTGAGAAAGGATCAAAGGCCCCATGGGAATGCAGCCGGAGATGATAAAGAAGATCGATACCATCCTGGAACGGGTAAAGGATCCCGAGAGCGATCTACCCGTTGCGCAGCTGGGGCTCATCCAGCGGGTCCGTTACAACGAAGAGAAGAAAAAGATGTACATTTTTACGAACCTCAACGAGCATGTCCCCAAGTGCGGTACCTGTCGATTCATTGCCGCCGCCGTGGTTGCGAGAATCACCAAGGATCTCGTAGCGGCCTTCAAGGCGGAATTCCCGGATCTTTCGGTGGAGTTCATTTGAGATTCGGTTCAAAGAATGCCGAAGGAGGGCCGGCAGACCCTTTCAGGGGTTGCCGGCCCTCCTTTTGGAGTACTTGCGAACTAATTTTTCTTCATGAGGGCTTTGTAAACTTGGTCGTGGAGCGGTGTGGCGATGCCCAGCTCCCTGCCGGACCGCGTGATGTATTCCATGAAGATGTCGATCTCGATGGGGTTTCCCTTTTCATAGTCCCGCTGCATGGAGGTCTTCGTTGCGAAGGGGAAGGCGGACACCTTTCCAATGGAGGCCTTGACGATGTCCAAGGGCAGATTCACGTCCCTTGCCCGCGCCACCGCTTCGATCTCGAGAAGGAGACCCTCGAGCGTCTTGAGGCTCTCGGGGTCTTCAAGAATTTCCCCGAAGGTCTTTCCGAGCATGGAAGTTAATCCGGCCAGGGGGCCTACGAAGATGTATTTCGTCCAGATCGGAACGGCAATGTCGGCCGTGAGCTCCGCCTTGATGCCGGCTTTCTTCAGGATGGCCTCAATGGGTCGGTACCGCTCGACCTGGGCATTGTCATCAGGCCCGAAGATGAGCTGGCATGAACCGCCCGCCTGCCGGACTTCGCCTGGTGCAATGATGTTGGAACCGATATAGACGGTGCCCCTGATCACAGTGCCCCGGGAGAGTGCCGCCCTCAATCGTTCGGTGATGTTCACGCCGTTCAGTAGGGGAATGACAACGGTTTTTTCATGGATGTTGCCCGAGATCATCCGGGCCGCCTCCTCGAGGCCGTAGCTCTTGACGCAGAAAAGGACAAGGTCAAGCCTGCCGATCTCGGAGGGGTTGTCCGTGGCCAGGGTGGGAAGAGCTGTATATTCACCGTCGACGGTGATGAGTTTAAGCCCCTTTTTACGGATAGCCTTCAGATGATTGCCCCGGGCGATGAAAATGATTTCATGTTCCCGGGAAGGGCCGTATTTGAGCGCGAGTTTCCCGCCGTAGTAACCGCCGATACCCCCGATACCTACGATTCCGATTCTCATGGCTGAACGTTTCTCCTTTCTTTCATTTCTTGAAATGGCCGGGCTATGACGAAACAACGGGCCGGTTTGTGCTCAGGTGCCTACCGCCGTCCACGGGGAGGATGATCCCTGTGACCCAGGAGCTTTGATCCGATGCCAGGAAGAGGGCCGCTTCGGCGATGTCAGCAGGCTTCCCGTTGCGTCCCAGGGGGTGGAGGGGGCGCATGGTGTTGTAAAAGTCCGGGACCTTCTCGCCGAAAATGGGTGTGGCCAGTTCCGTGTCCTCGACCACGGCGGGACAGATCAGGTTGACACGAATCCTCTCCGGGGCTGTTTCCATGGCCATGACCTGGGAGAGGGACTGGAGGGCCGCCTTCGACGCGCAGTAGATCCCCGCGCCGGGGAAGGCCTTGATGCCGGCAATGGACGACAGGTTCACAATCGATCCCCCGCCCGCCTTTTTCATGTGGGGCAGGACGGCAACCATCAGGCGCCACGGGGCGAAGACGTTGATCTTCATGGTGAGATCCCACATCCCGGGGTCAGTTTCCGGCAGGGTTCCGAACCTCATGATGCCGGCGTTGTTGACGAGGATGTCAATCTTCCCTGTTTTTTTCGCGGTGAAAGACATGAGTCTTTCGATGTCGCTCTCAACGGTGACATCAGCGCGGATCCACGAGAAGCGATCCCGGTTGCCCGGACTTCCCGCCGCCGCCTCCTTGAGCTTGTCCTCCCGCCGCCCGGTCTCTCCTTTCTTTTTCGGCGTTTCACATCATTATAACAGCTACTTCCCCAACAATCCTTCTTCTTCCAGAAAGGGAAAAACCACGCCGGCAAATCCGGCAGGGTTATCCGTGTGCACGGGATGAGCGGCCCTCGGGATCTCCGTAAACCGGCCCCGAGGTATGGCACGGCTCATCTCCCGGGCGACCTCCGCCCTCAGGACCTTGCTTTCCTGGCCGCGCACAATAAGAGCCGGGCAGGTGATGTTCTTCAAAAAGGGCCGCAGGTCGTACCGGTGGTCAAAGTGGTAGAGGAGTTCCCGGTCGTAGAGACACTGCCAGCGCCCTTCTTCGTCGCGGAAGAGGGCCTTGGCGGCAAAGTCCCGGAGGAGTTGCCGGTCGGCATAGGGACTGTTCGCCTTCATCCAGTCAACATAGTCTTCGATTGTCTCGTAGGATTGAGGAAGCTCCCGGTAAAGCCCGATAAGGTATTTCTTGTTCCACTCGGGGGGGAATGCCTCGATATCCACATGGATCAGCCCTGCCACCCACTGCGGATACAGGGAAGCCAGGCGGGTGGTGTGGAGGGCGCCCATGGAATGTCCCATGAGAATGAAATCGCGAAGTCCCAGCGTCTTGATGAAACCCTCGAGATCGGCAACATAATCCTCGCAGCTGTAGGCCGGGGGCGAGGGCCAGGTGCTCGAGCCGTGACCCCTCTGATCGGGGGCAAGGATTCGGAGAAACGGGCGGGCCTGGCGGGCAAAGGTGTCCCAGATGTAGGCGTTGTCACCGATGCCGTGAAGAAGGACAATGGTTCTTTCAGCCGCACTCTCCCACTCGAGGTAGTGGAGCCTGAAGGTATCGAGGAAAATATTTCTGCTGATCGGCTTGCCCGGCATCTTCCTGTGACTCTCTCTTTTTTTGACGTTGAAAGACTTTCCACAAGCTTTCGGGATTGTCCATAGAAAATTTCAGACGGTCCAGGCGAGTTTTTATATCAAAATTGTCCTTGAAATATAGAATCGGGCTGGCATAAACTTCGCAAGAAATTAAAAAAGCTTCACTTTTTGAGCATGACATGGCTCGCATCTGTTATCGGGGAGTTCGTTGTGGCTGACCGGAAGGAAATGGAAGATCATCGTCCCTGGGGTTACTTTCGCGTGATCAGCGATGAGCCTGGTCACAAGGTAAAAAAGATCATCATCTATCCCGGAAAGCGATTGAGCCTGCAGAGGCATCGCCTTCGAGCGGAGCACTGGTTCATCCTCTCCGGGGAGACCGTCGTGACAAGGGGAAGCGAAGAGATCCATCTCAGGGCCGGGCAGTCGATCGATATACCCAGAGAAGCCCTGCACCGCGCCATGAATCCGGGGACGGAAGACAGCGTCATCATCGAAGTGCAAACCGGGGAATATTTCGGTGAAGACGACATTGAACGTGTGGAAGACGATTTCGGCCGAACGTAGAAAAGGACCAGTCCATGGATGCGAATGAACTTAACCTGGTTGCCACGATCATGGCCGGAGGCACGGGAACAAGATTCTGGCCGATGAGCACGAAGGAGAGGCCCAAGCAGTTCCTGAAGCTCTTCGGCGACAGGAGCCTTCTGCAAAAGAGCTATGACCGGGTCTGTGATCTTTTACCGGTCGATCGCATTCTCGTCCTGACGAACGCCGCTCACGTGCAGATGGTCAAGGAGCAGCTGCCTGAACTTCCCCCCGGGAACATCATCGGGGTGCCAATCAAGCGCGACACCGCTGCTGCCGTCGGGCTTGCGGAACGATGTGCAGGTGATCGCGAGTCCGCTTTCCGCGGAGAACGCCAACTCCATTGATCTGGTGGCGATGATCGGCGGCTCGGCGGCGGTGGCGCTGTCGGGCGTGCCGTTCAAAGGGCCGTTCGCGGCGGTGCAGGTCGGGCACATCGACGGCGACCTCGTCCTGAACCCCTCCTTCGAGCAACTGCAGGAGGAGAGCGACCTGAACGTGCTGGTCGCGGCCACCAGGAACGGCGTCATCATGGTGGAGATGGGCGGGCTCAGCATCCCCGAGGCCGTCGTGATGCAGGCGATTGAGCTGGGCGTCGAGGCCTGCCAACCGATCTGCGCGGCCATCGAGGAGCTGGCCGCCAAAGCCGGCAAGCCGCCGATGGACTGCCCCTTGTGGGCCCCGAATGAGGAAGTCCATCAGTACGTGTACGATCGGGCGCACGACGCGATCACGGAGGCGATGCGGATCGCGGTCAAGCAGGAGCGCGACACTCGCCTCAACGCGATCGCCGACGAGATGGAGACGGCCCTCGCCGAGCCCCACCCGGACTGCACGCGCGACGTTCGGGCAACGATGGACGAGATCGCCAAGAAGGCCACGCGCCGCCTGATCCTGGAAGAGCGCGTGCGGGTGGACGGCCGGGCGATGGACGAGATTCGGCCGATCAGCATCGACGTCGGGGGGCTGCCGCGCGCCCACGGCGCCGGGCTGTTCACGCGGGGCGAGACGCAGTGCCTGACGGTGGCGACGCTCGGCCCGAAGCGCGATCAGCGCATGGTGCGGACGCTGCAGGAGGAAGAGTACGCGCGCTTCATGCACCAGTACAACTTCCCGCCCTTCTGCGTCGGCGAGGTCCGTGCGCTGCGGAGCCCGGGCCGGCGGGAGATCGGCCACGGGCACCTGGCCCAGAAGTCCCTGGAGAAGGTGCTGCCCGGCGAGGAGGACTTCCCCTACACCATCCGGCTGGTCAGCGAGATCCTCGAGTCCAACGGGTCCTCCTCCATGGCCACCGTGTGCGGCGGCACCCTGAGCCTGCTCAACGCGGGAGTTCCGATGTCGAAATCCGTGGCGGGCATCGCCATGGGGCTCGTGAAGGAAGACGACCGGTTCGTCGT
>JAPLJU010000025.1 GCA_026388445.1 Deltaproteobacteria bacterium | reverse complement strand
GAGCGGGTTCAAAAACAAAATTTTCAGGTGGTCCAGTTCCAGGTCGGCCCCTTCATGCGTCAGGATATTGCGCCCGTCTTCGAGGGAAAACCGGTGCCCATCGAACAGCTCGAGGAACTGGCCGAGCAGGATAAATACAACAAAGAAGAGTTGGCAAAAATCAAGAAGGCGCTCCTGGAGCTTCGCCTGGAGCTGGATTCCGTGATGAGGGAGACTCGGGATATCGAAAGAGAGATGCGCACGCAACTGGGCTCCCTCGAGCACAAGTATGGTCTCCCCTTGATCAGCGGCCTTGTGTCCGACATGCGTGTACGGTATGGGTCTCAGAACGATAAGATCACCGGATACCTCGACGAGATCCAGGAACACATCCTGTCCAATCTCAAGGCCTTTCAGGACAAGGAGGAAGAGCAACAGCAGCAGGTGCCGCCTTCCATGATGCCCCAGGCGGGCGCAAAGAAATTCGTCGAGTACAAAGTCAATGTCCTCGTGGACAACTCACAGTCCGATCGAGCACCTGTCGTCATCGAGACATCGCCAACCTATAAAAATCTCTTCGGCACCGTCGAAAGAGAAATTGATCGATTCGGATACTGGAAGACCGATTTTACCCACATTAAAGGGGGTTCACTCCTGCGCGCCAATGGAGGGTTTATCGTATTCGACGCCCTCGAGGCTTTGATCGAACCCGGCGTATGGCCCTTCCTCAAAAGGACTCTGAAAAGCGGCGTCCTGAATCTGCAGCCTTACGATCCATTCAACCTGGCCGTGTTCGCTCTCAAACCCGAACCGATTCCGCTGGACATCAAGGTCATCATGTTGGGCGACGACTACCTCTACCACCTTTTCTACAACCTGGAGAGGGACTTCAAGGAGATTTTCAAAACGAAGGCCCACTTCGACACCGTGATGCCCAACACGCAGGAAAATACCCACGAATTCGCCTGCCTGATCAAGCGGATCATCGATGACGAGAAACTTCTGCCATTTGATAAAAAGGCCGTGGCGGCCGTTATTGAATTCGGCGTCCGGCTGGCCGGAAGACAAAAGAAGCTGACCACGCGGTTCAGCGACATCGCCGATCTCGTGCGGGAAGCGAGCTACTGGGCCGGGAGGGAAGGCCAGTCGGTTGTCACGGACCGTCACGTTGATAAGGCTTACGAAGAAAAGGTGGGTCGTCTCAATCTTATTGAGGGGAAAATTCAGGAGATGATCGAGGACGGCACGATCATGATCGACTCCGATGGCCTGGTGGTCGGTCAGGTCAACGGGCTTTCGGTTTATGACATGGGGGATTACGCCTTCGGTAAACCCTCCCGGATCACGGCAAAGACCTCCATGGGCCGGGGGGGGATCATCAATATTGAGCGGGAGGCAAAGCTCTCCGGGAAGACCCACGACAAAGGCGTACTGATTCTCGAGGGATACTTCAGGGGAAAGTATGCGCAGAACAAACCGCTCACGGTAAGCGCCAGTATTTGCTTCGAGCAGTCCTACGGTGGTATTGACGGGGACAGTGCTTCTTCAACCGAGATATACGCGATCCTCTCGAGTCTGGCGAACTTGCCGTTGAGGCAGGATATCGCCGTCACCGGCTCCGTCAATCAGAAAGGTGAAGTGCAGCCCATCGGGGGTGTCAATCTCAAAATCGAGGGATTCTACGATGTCTGCCGGGCGAAGGGGCTCACGGGGAAACAGGGGGTCTTGATCCCCGCGCTCAATATCCCGGATCTCATGCTGAGAAAGGATGTGGTCAAGGCCGTTTCAGAGGGTCAATTCCACATCTACCCTGTGACGACGATCAACGAGGGGATCTCGCTCCTCACGGGTGTTCCGGCCGGCGAACGGGACGAAAAGGGCGACTACCCCGAAAATACGGTCAATGCTCTCGTGGATAAAAACCTCCGGTCCCTCGCGGAGGGGCTGAGGGATTTCGGCGAAGCCGGGGAGAATGAACATAAGGCCCCGGAGGCCGGTGATTAATCATATCGAAAGGAGGATGACCCTTGAAGAGAACCTTTTTTATTCTTTTCCTTTTGATCGGGGGAATGACCCTCGCAGGCTGCTTGCCGCTCGTTGCGGGAACCGCAGCCGGGGTCGGTGGTTCAGGAACCTACCTGTTCATGCAGGGGGAATTGAAAACGGACTATTACTACTCCTTTGACAAGGTTTGGGCAGCCTGTGAAAAAACGATCGCGGATATGCGGGGTTATGACGTGGAGCCCAAAAAAGATGTCAGTCAAGGAAAGATCGATGCCATGATCGAGGAGGAGAAAGTTCATTTCTCCATCAAGTACAAAGGAAAAGATGTCGCCGGAAAAGATATCACCACCGTGGGCGTCCGGGTAGGCTTGGTGGGAAACGAGCTTTCGTCCAAACTCGTACACGATAAGATGGCTGAAAACTTGTTTGCGAACTAATCAAAAGGTCGCCTGACAGCAGCACCGTCATTCGCTGCCAGGTACCCCATAATGTGAGTATGTACAAAACAATCCTTGTCGTCGATGACGAAGAAAGCATTTGCCAGTCCCTGAAAGGCATCCTTTCTGACGAGGGATACGAAGTCCTTACGGCCAGGAGCGGCGAAGAAGCCCTGCAAATGATCGAGGAGGAACAGCCCGATCTCGTCCTGCTCGACATATGGCTCCCCGGCATAGACGGTATCGATGTCCTGAAGACCGTGAAACAGGAATACCCCCAGATCCAGGTCATCATGATGTCCGGGCACGGGACGATCGAGACCGCCGTGAAGGCCACGAAACTCGGGGCCTTCGATTTCATCGAAAAGCCCCTGTCGCTGGAAAAAGTCGTCCTCATCGTCAACCACGCCATCGACCTGGTCCGTTTGGAGGACGAAAACAAGCTCCTCAAGCAAAAAGCACATTATGACTACGAGCTTGTGGGTCAGAGCGGGGCTATCAAAGATCTCAAGGAGGTGATCAAGATCGTCGCGCCCACCAATGCCTGGATCCTGATCATGGGAGAGAACGGGACGGGGAAGGAGCTGGTGGCTCGATCCATCCACCTGCAAAGCAAGCGGGTCAAGCGGCCCTTGATTGAGGTGAACTGCGCGGCCATCCCGGAAGAACTCATCGAAAGCGAACTCTTTGGTCATGAAAAAGGTGCCTTCACGGGTGCAACGGCAAAGAAGAGAGGAAAATTCGAACTGGCCCATGAGGGAACCATCTTCCTGGACGAAGTGGGGGACATGAGCGCCAAGGCCCAGGCAAAAATTCTGAGAATTCTCCAGGAAAAGAAATTTGAGAGGGTGGGGGGAGCAAAAATCCTCGAGACGGATGTCCGGGTCCTCGCGGCGTCAAACAAGGATCTTGAAAAAGAAATGGAAGAAGGCCGCTTCAGGCAGGACCTTTACTACCGCCTGCACGTTATTCCCTTGACCATTCTGCCCCTCAGAGAGAGGAAGGAAGATATTCCCCCGTTGACCGAGCATTTCATCAGGGAATTTTCCCTAAAAGAGGGGATCGCACCCAAAACGATGACCGGTGAGGCCATCAACCTCATGATGGAACATAACTGGCCGGGCAACGTGAGAGAACTGAAAAACATCATTGAACGCCTGGTGATCATGACCCCCTCGGGGGTCATCGATGCCAAAGACATTCCGCCGTTCGTCAAGGAGGAGGGGGAAGCGAATGACAACCATGCCCTGTTTGCTCATCAGTCCTACAGGGCAGCGAGGCGGGAATTTGAAAGAGAGTTCATTACCAGGAAACTAAGGGAAAACGAGTGGAATGTGTCCAAGACGGCGGACTCGATCGGTCTCGAGCGAAGCAACCTCCACAGAAAAATCAAAGTGCACGGCCTGGAGGGGAAAAAAGAATAGAAGCTGGGAAGGTAAGAAGGTGAGAAGTTAAGACGTTGTGATGAAAGGGCCCTTGCGAACCCCGCAAGGGCTTTTCCTTTTTACCCTGTACCCTTTACCCGATACCCTATTTCTTCAGATGCTTACGGTACCAGTCGACCGTCGCCTCCAACCCCTGTCTGAACGTTGATTCCGGTCTGAACCCCATGACCTCTCTGGCAAGGGAGATGTCGGCCATTGAATGTCGGACATCTCCCTTTCTTGCCTCCGAGAAGGTCGGTTCCACTCTTTTGCCGACCAAGGCCTGCAACTCATCCAGAAGTTCCAGCAGGCTGTAACGTCGGCCGCAGGCAATATTGAAAACACCTCCCAGGCATTCCCCCGGTGCGGAACAGGCCATGAGATTGGCATGGACAACATCATCGACGTGCGTGAAATCCCGGGATTGCTTCCCATCTCCGTAGACAACGGGCGGCCTGCCCGTCAACAGCGCCTGAATAAACCGGGGGATCACCGCGGCGTACTCCGATTCCGGGTCCTGTCTTTTGCCGAAGACATTGAAGTACCGCAACGAAACCGTCCCGAGACCATAGAGGCTGCAGAAAAGTCTGCAATAAAGCTCCCCGGCCAGCTTGCTCGCCGCATAGGGCGAAAGAGGGGCAGGTGTCATACGCTCCGTCTTGGGTGACACGGCCTTGGGATTGCCCGCCGCGACGCCTTCACCGGCCTGATCGCCATACACCGAGGAGGAACTCGCGTAAACGAATCGATGGACCCCCGCGTCTCTGGAAGCCAGAAGCATGTTCAGGGTGCCCTTCAAATTAATTTCGTGCGTGGAAAGGGGATCTTCAACGGAACGCTGCACGGACCCCAGAGCGGCATGGTGCAGCACATAGCGAACATTTTTTACGGCACGGCGACAGGTCCCGAGCTCGCGGATGTCTCCCTCGATGACCTCGACCGCGTCCTCGACGTCGAAGGTAAGATTGCCTCTCTTTCCCGTTGAAAAATCATCAAGGACCCGGACCTTCTCTCCTTTTTGCAGGAGGATTTCCACAATGTTGGATCCGATAAATCCTGCCCCACCGGTCACCAGATATGTCATGAACGCTCCCTGCTTCGAAAATAACACCTGCACGTTTTCCAGAGACGACCGTGGAAAAGACGGGATTCCGATTCCTTTCAATCAACGGGCAACTCAAAGGAAACGATGGTCCCCTTGGGTGTGTTATCGGTCACACTGACATGCCCCTTGTGGTCCGATATGATGGAATTGACTATTGCAAGGCCCAGGCCAGAGCCGGATCTTTTTGTTGAAAAATAGGGTTCGAAGATCTTCATCCTGTCGGCATCCGACACGCCGCATCCGTTGTCGATGACATCGACCCTGGCCTTTCGACCGGGCCCTTCGTAGAACGTCTTCACCTCGATGCGGCCATCCTCCTTGCCGACTGCCGCAACGGCATTGTCCAGGAGATTGACCATCACTCGCCTGATCTGCTCCCCATCGAGATTCAACCGGGGGATATTGGCGTCTTCCTGAAAATCAAAGGTAATCCCCTTATGGGCGTCCTGAAAAAGAACGACGGTTTCTTTGATGACCTCATTGAGATCATTGGGTGTGCGCTGTGACACGGGCATCCGGGCATACCGTGAAAACTCGTTCACCAGATTTTTGAGGACATCGACCTGGCTGATGATGGTTTTGGTACATTCCGTGAAGATGGGTTCGTCGTCACCGAGCCTGTCTGCGTACTTCCGCTGAAGCCTCTGCGCCGAGAGCTGAATCGGCGTCAGAGGGTTTTTGATCTCATGGGCGATTCTGCGGGCCACCTCCCGCCAAGCCGCCACTCTCTCGGCGCGCTGGAGCTGTGTGATGTCCTCAAAAACGACGACCATGCCCATGTATTGACCGTCATCGTCGATGAGCAAACCCGTCGTCACGAGCAGCGTCAAAGCCCGGTCTTTGATATTAATAGCGACTTGTTTTTCCGTGATGTCTTCACCGCTTCTTTGCATGTCCGCCAGGAAGATCTTGACCATCTTCATGTGTTCCGGCTTCAGCACTTCTTCGTATTTACGGTTGATAACTTTTTCCGTTATGATCCCGAGCATTCTTTCGGCAGCCCGGTTGATCGTCGTGATGGTTCCGTCCTTGTCCACGGCCACAACACCGGCCGAAACGTTTCTCAGGACCGTTTCCATATACTTCCTGCGTTGCTCGAGGTCGATGTTGGCCTGCTCCAGGCCCATCTTGCTTTTTTTCAAATCCCCCGTCATCTGGTTGAAGGAATCCACGAGAACCCCGATTTCATCATCGGCCTCTACGTCGATCTTGTAATCCAGGTTACCCTGGGCCAGGGCCCGGGTGCCCTCCGCCAGGTCCTGAATGGGCTCGGTGATACCCCTGGCCAGATAGAAGCCAAACCAGGTCGCGGCAAAAAAAATGAGAAGGGTCACTGCGAAGAGAATGATGATGTAACTCGCCTTGATGGGATTTTTCAGCAGTTTGAATTGTTTGTACTCATCGGAGGCTTTGGAAATGACGGTCATCTTGTCGAGAAGGCCCTTCGGGATAAAGCCGTTGACCACGACGATACCGATGACCTCTTTCGGGCTGAGGCTCGAGTAGATCGGGGCGATGCCCCGGATAAAATCCCCTTTTTCGAAGGACTGGATGGCCGAAATCTCCCTGCCGGCCCGCACCTCGTCCCGCTGTTTACCGGAGATGCCGATACTGGGGATATCGGGGTGTCCGGGATCGCGAAAAATCATTTTTTCATTCTGCTGATCGAGAAAGATCTCGATCAGCCCGAGCTTCAGTATCTTCTGCCTCTGCTCGATCAATGTTTTGAGGTAATCGGCCCTGCTTTTTTCGTACAGTTTATTCCTCGCGATATCCGTGGAAATTTGTTTGGCATAAT
>JAPLJU010000103.1 GCA_026388445.1 Deltaproteobacteria bacterium | reverse complement strand
GGGATCATCGGCTGGAGATGAGCCATCCGGACCAGCGTGAACTCGAGGTTCAGGCGCGGGTCGAGGCTCCTTCTCACGGCTTCCTCTTCCTCCAGGAGGATATCCAGGAGTCTCTGAAGAGTATCCCCGGATCCTTTCTCTGCCTGCATCTTCAACCGCGCAATGTCATCGGGGAGAAGGTCCATCACGCTGCGGTCCGCCGCGGTGATCTTGACCAGGAGAAGGTTCCGGAAATGGTTGAGGAGCATGCCGTAAAATACCTTCATGTCCAGCCCCGCGAAATAGGCCTCTTCGATGATACGCAGACACGCACCGGCATCCCTGGCCAGAACGGCCTCGGAGAGGTTGAAGAGGAAACGCCGGTCGGCGGTGCCAAGAAGTTCCTCGACGTCGCTGTCCCCGATCTCGGTCCCGGCATAGGAGATGGCCTGATCAAAGATACTCTGCGCATCCCTCACGCTCCCCTCGCTCGCCTCCGCAACCAGGGCGAGCACGCCGTCACTTACCTTGATGCCTTCCGACGAGGCGATCTGCCGGAGGTTGTCCGTGATGTGCCTGAGAGACAGCCGTCTGAAATCGAATCGCTGGCAGCGGGAGAGAATGGTCGCCGGCACCTTGTGCGTTTCCGTCGTGGCAAAAACAAAGATGACGTGGGCCGGCGGCTCCTCGAGGGTCTTCAGCAAGGCATTGAAGGCCGGCGTGGTCAGCATGTGGACCTCATCGATGATGTAGACCTTGTATCGCGACGAGGCCGGCGCAAATTTAACATTTTCCCTCAGCTCCCTGATTTCATCGATACCCCGGTTTGAGGCGCCGTCGATCTCGTTGACATCCATCGACGTACCCTCCGTGATCTCGCGGCAGTTAGCACATACGTTGCACGGGATCTCGATCGGGCCTTTTTCGCAGTTCAGTGCCTTGGCCAGGATGCGGGCGACGGAAGTCTTTCCGACACCCCGGGGCCCGCTGAAGAGGTAAGCGTGGGCCACCCGGCCAAGCCGGATGGCGTTCTTCAGCGTTTTGATCACAGGTTCCTGTCCTAGAACATCCTCAAATACCTGCGGTCTCCATTTACGGGCGAGGACAAGATATTCCATTGAGACTTATTGCACTCCCCGGAAAATTTTCCGGCCTCACTTTGATGAAAAAGGTGATAGCCAGGATTCCCGTAGCACACATCGGTTATTGCTACCGCTGCTTCCTTCCGGACCTGACGGGGTTCACAATCCTCTGTAGCACGGGTCCCGGCTATCATATTCTGAGAAGACATATGGCGGAGAGAGGGGGATTCGAACCCCCGGTGCACCTTTTGGGGCGCACACACGATTTCCAGTCGTGCCCATTCGGCCTCTCTGGCATCTCTCCCTGGCACTCACCTTGCCGGATGAGGATCCCTATTCACAATAATGGCGGAGAGAGGGGGATTCGAACCCCCGTGAGGGCTTTTGGCCCTCAAACCGATTTCGAGTCGGTCCCGTTATGACCACTTCGGTATCTCTCCGTCAATCATTTTTTTATCCTCTTTTCCTGAAAAAATCTACTCAAAAGTTCGGCGCAAACGCCTACTAAAACGCCCGTTTTCACCTCAACCGTGTGGTTGAGCCTGGGGTCCTCGAGCATCCGGTAAAGGGAGGCCACACCCCCGTTTTTCGGGTCGGAGGCACCGTAGACGAGCCTCGAAATCCGGGCATGAACGATGGCCCCGACGCACATGATGCAGGGCTCGACCGTGACATAGAGGGTCGTCCCCGTGAGGCGATAATTGCCGATCTTTCCCGCGGCCTCGCGAAGCACAAGAATTTCGGCGTGGGCCGAGGGGTCATGGAGGGCGATGGGGCTGTTGTGAGCCCGTGCGAGGATGTCTTGGTCAAGAACGATCACGGCACCCACGGGGACCTCGCCTTTGCGGATGGCCGCTTTCGCTTCTTCGAGGGCGATCATCATGAAGTTCTCGTCTTGGTTCACGGGGTCCTCGACTTTAAATCGCAGGGATCCGACATTTCAGGGGCATGATAATTGCTAAACTCTATACTGCAATGTCTCCGCCTAAGTCAAATGAGGCTGGCGGGCCGTCTCCGGGCTTCCAGCGATATGCGCTTGATTTCCTACCGAGCCATCGTTTATATAGCGTCTTGAACCGGGGGCGCTTTCGGATATGATTCCCACCAGAATGATGACCCTTTTCATCCTGCTTTCCCTGGCCGGTCACATGACCGTTCTTTCGGCCGCCGGATTCATCGGACTGTATTCGGGGCCACCTGAAGAAGACATGTTCCAGGTTGAACTCACAGCACCGGTGCCCGAAGACCGTCAGAGCAAAAAAGCGATCTCAGAAGAACACAAAAAGACTGCGGGATTCTCCGGACTCGAACGTTACCGGGGCGAAGATACGGTCGAGCTCGGCAGTTCGAGCAGAAAGTACATCCATTATTTGAGCCGCCTGAGGAAACAGATCGAAAGCCAGTGGCAGTACCCGCCCGAGGCATACGCGAAAAAGCAAACAGGCACAGCCGTTCTTCAATTTTCGATCGCCAGCAGCGGAAACCTCGTGAACTCCTGCATCCTCTCCTCCTCCGGCTTTGAAGATCTCGACAGCGGTGCCCTTGCCGTCGTCAAGGCAGCGGCCCCCTACGCCCCCCTGCCGGACAATTTCAACCTCTCCAGGCTCCACATCGTCGCCCGATTCCAGTACGATATTTTTTGACAGGATCGAAAGCCCCGGTTATCCTCTTAGCGCTTTTCAGGCATACCTTGGAACACCTTTCCGTGTCCTCCGCGAAGGGATCCGCCAGGGCTTTTCCCCGGGGCCAATGACCGCCTCCGGATCACCGGGTTGCCCTCATGAAATCCACATGATATGAAAGGAGGAAGACTTCTGGAGGATATCATTGGAGATGAAAAACGAAAGCCTTCGATACGCGCGAGACGTGGTGGCAGTAGACCCCATGGCCACCTTTCTGGGAATCCAACTCAAGGAGATCCGGCGGGCGTACGCTCGACTTTCTCTCGATATCCGGCCCGAGTATCTCAACGCTCTGGGCAGGGCTCACGGCATGATCGTATCGGCCCTCGTCGACCAGGCCGCGGCGGAGGCGGCGAACTCGGCGGAACACCGCGCCCTCATCGTGGAGATCAAGGTCAATTTTCTCGACGCCGTATCCCCGGGGGACACCGTAACGGCCGAGGCGAGGGCGCTGGACCTCAGGAAAAGCCTGAGCCTCTGGCAGGTTGATGTGCACGATTCCTCAGGGAAGCTTGTTGCCACGGGCCAGGCCGTGGGTTATCACCGGCCGTAAAGAGAATGAACGGGAGGCCTCCTTGAGAAATCCGTCGAGGCGGTTCAGGCGGCTTTCTCCCGATCGTCCCTGTCTGTGACACAATAGAGGCCGTCGCCCAGAAGGGCCGGCTTGAAACAACGGTTATCAGAAACGCAGGCGGCCTGCCTTCGGTCTCCTTCCTGCCACCGCCGGACGAGGCCGGGTTCGCGAATGAAGGGGCGGCTCATGGAGATGTAGTCGGTTATGCCTTTTCTCACGAGCTCATCGGCAACCTCAAAAGATCGGATTCCGCCCACGAGGATCAAAGGGACCTTGAGCTTCGCCTTGAAGGCCTCCGCTGCATCCTTGAAATAGGCTTCGTCACGGGCTGTTTCGATGCCGCGCCGGGAAGGGCTGAGTTCCCCCGAAAGGAGCGTTCCACCGCTCAATTCGATGGCATCGATCCCGGCATCCTGGAGGATGAGCGCCGTCTCGAGCGAGGCCTCCAGGTCAAGCCCGCCCTGAATGAAGTCCCGGGAGTTGAGCTTGACGAGGACGGGGTAATCGTCCCCCACGGTTTTCCTGATTTCCCGCTGAACATCCACCAAAATCTTTGCCCGCCTCGGCACGTTTCCACCGTAAGCATCCTGCCTCCTGTTAAAAAAGGGGGACAGGAACTGGCTTAAGAGGTATCCATGGGCGGCATGGATCTGCACACCCTCAAAGCCCGCCGCACGAGCACGCGCGGCCGCTTTCCCGTAGGCCGAGACCAGTTCGTGAATATCCTCAACGGTCATTTCCGAGGCCCGCTGGGATCGCGAGATTTCCTCGACGATAGAGGGACCGACCGGTTGAAGGCCGGTCAACTTTTTGCTGGAAAGCAGCCCACCGTGGGCAAGCTGGAGGACGATCTTTCCGTCAAGCGGGTGCACGGCGTCCGTCATATGCCTGAGGCCCGGAAGGAAGGCGTCACTGGAAATACCCAGCTGGCGGGTTGCCGCTTTACCCTCGGACCGGACAAAGGTGTGACCCGTGATGATGAGACCCACGCCCCCGGCGGCCAGGCCGCACATCAGATCCACGAGCTGCGGTGTGCAGGCCCCCTCCTCCGAGGCCATGCCTTCCCACGTGGCGGAACGAACGAAACGGTTTGCAATCTTCATCCCCCTGATCTCTGTTTTTTCAAATAGCCTGGTCACGGCGATCCTCCTTGAAGACCCCTGAGAAGCTAAACACGCCCTCGTGAAAAAACCGGGTTGACAATCCCCGATGATCCATATATGGCAAAAAAGCGTTTTTTCTTCAACATATTCTATAAGGATCTAGCCAGGGTCGGCAGGTTCATGGTGATGTCAGAACGCACTTTCATTAAAAGAAGGAGCCGGCCGGTGCGAAGAGGCTTCACGAAGCCCACCCTCGCCCTGACGGCCCTGTGTTTCTTGGTCCTGACCATTTCATCCGGCGAATCAACCGCCGCGGTCTATAAAGACGATATCGGGAGAACCGTTCAGATCCCCTCTCATCCCCGGAGGATCGTATCGCTTGCACCGAGCATCACGGAAACCCTTTTTGCTTTGGGTCTTGACCGGGAAATTGTCGGTGTGACGGATTTTTGCAACTATCCCGAGGCAGCGCTTTCCAAATTTCCACGATCGGCAGGATGACGGGAAGAGAGAAGGAAGCCCATTCACTGGTCCATCAACTCCAGCAAAGGATCCGTCGCGTGACAGCCGTCACGGAGCGTCTGCAGCGCCCGAAGGTCTTTTTCCAGGTCGGTCTCGATTCCCTTATTACGGTCGGTCGTAACACCTTTCTGAATGAACTGATCACGCTCGCGGGCGGCACAAACATTTCCGGTGAGGAAACCATCCGCTACCCCCGTTACAGCATCGAGAGGGTCATCACGGCGGCACCGGACATTGTGATCGTCACGTCCATGAAGGGCGAGGGAAGCTTCGAACAGGTGAAAAAGAACTGGTCGCGTTGGTCCTCCCTGCCGGCGGTACGAAATGGGAGGATCTATCTGATGGAAACGGATCTCGTCTTCCGCCCCTCGCCGAGAATTGTGGACGGTCTCGAGGAGCTCACGAGACTCATCCACCCCGAAGTCCGGGACAGGCTCGGATCCAGGCCATAAAAAAGGGGCCGGATTCAAGGCCCCTTTTCTGACTGGATGGAAATCCCCTCAATCCCGCGACCATTTGGATGACTCGACGTACTGCACGATCTTGTCGGCAAGCGTCCTCACTGTCTGCTCGAACTTAGACATGTCTTTCTCCAAAAGCGTCATCCGGAAACCCATCAGGGGAGTGAAGAAAGAGGTGAGCGGGACGACGCAGATGCCCGTTGACCCGAGCAGGTAATAGACGAAGCGTTTGTCCAGCTCGATCCTCGCACTGCAGATCTTTTCGATGAATTGACGGATGTTGTTGTGTTCGATGGGAAGCGTCTGCTTCTCGTTGAGGACTGCTTCGTTGAAAACAATAGACATGTAGAAAGCGCCGTTGGTGCGGTTCACAACGATGTAGGGAACATCCTTCAGGATGTTGTAGGCGACATTGGAGAGTTTCTCGTACGTACGGAGCCTGTGGTTCAAGTACTTGTCATACTCCGGATGGGACATGAGTCTCGGGATCGAGACCTGAGGCAGGGTTGTCGAGCAGACTTCAGCCATCTTCTGGCTCAGAATGGCCTGGACGTAACCGGCAAAGGCTTCGTCCTTCTGCCCGTTGTACACTTCGATCCACCCGCACCGGGCTCCGGGCCAGGGGAACTCTTTCGAAATCCCTTTCATACTGATCGCGGGCACATCCTCGACAATGTCGGAAAGGGGTACGGTCTGCTGCCCGTTGTAGACCATGTTGATGTAGATCTCGTCGAAGATGAGGAAAAGGTCATTTTCCCTGGCGATCTTTACGATACGTCTCAGCGTTTCCTCGGGATAGACAAACCCCGTGGGGTTGTCGGGATTGATCACGAGGATACCCACGATTGCTTTGTGGCTCTTGACCTTGAGCTCGAGTTCGTTCATGTCCGGATGCCACTTGTGATAGGGGTTCATCCGGTACGTGTTCGGCGGGAAGGATGCGTGATGGACTTCGGCAAGGAAATGGGTCGAGTAGGTCGGCTCAGGAAGGATGACCCTGGCGTCAACCCGGATGACGCCGTAAGCCCTTGCAATCGCGTCGCCCAGGCCGTTAAAGAAGATAATGTCATCGGGCGTTATTTGTGTCTTTCCCCTTCGGTTGACCCGCTCCGCGATAAACTCGCGGGTTGCGTCATGCCCCTGCGTCGGGGAGTAAGCGTAGTTCATATCCTCCTTCAGAAGATCGAACAGGACTTCCTTCATCCAATCGGGGATCTTTTCCCCTTTGTGCACGGGGTCACCGATGTTCTCCCAGGTGACCTCCATGCCGCAGGACTTGAGCCGGTTGGCGACGCCCACGATATTCCTTATCTCGTAGGTGAGGCCCTCTCCTCTTTTTGCGATGTCAAATCTCATGGAATGCCTCTCTGTATTGATGATGTGCTGAATATCTATGCAATTTTTCTGCACGTCTAATATAACTGGCGAAAAATATCTACATTTTTTTTAAGCTCCCCCCCTCTTTATCCCGTTCGAAAAGAGGTTTACTCAGATTTCCTGCGCACATTCATATTGAAATAAGACGGGGTTTATAGTACCGTCTGACCACCGATTTATCGGTAACTGCCCGGGGGGCGAACATACGTTTTATTAATTTCATCCTATTGATATTAAAAGATTATCTGCTTAGACGCCTCCGTCATGAACATCAACTTTGAAGACCCCTTCTTTTCAGGAGATGGCCATGAAAAAAACCCCTCTCTATGAACGGCACCAGAAACTGAAGGCGACCATGATCGAGTTTGGCGGTTGGTGCATGCCCATACAATACACCGCCGTCATCGAGGAGCACAGAGCGACGAGATCGGCAGCGGGAATCTTTGACATCTGCCATATGGGCGAAATCGAGATTCGGGGGCCCGGCGCTCAGGATTTTTTACAGAGTATCATGAGCCGTAACCTCGAGGGGCAGGAAATCGGCCAGATGAAGCTGAGCGTCATGCTGAACACTCGTGGCGGCATCCTGGACGACCTGACGGTGTACAAACTCGGCGCAGAGCACTACATGGTGGTGACCAATGCCGTCACCAAGGACAGCGATTTCGAGTGGCTCCGTAGGGCACAGGAAGAAAAGGGGTACTCCGGCATCACCCTCCGGGACATCAGCGACGCCACCGGCAAGATCGATTTGCAGGGACCGAATTCACAAGCCATCCTTCAGAAGGTCACCCAGGGAAATCTTGCCCCGCTCAAATTCTACCATTTCATGAGCACGGAGGTGCTGGGCATTTCTTCCATCGTTTCCCGGAGCGGGTACACGGGGGAAGACGGTTTTGAGATATACGCCGACAGCCGCCGGATGGGTGAGATTTTCGACGCTTTCCTGAGCGTTGGAACACCCATGGGATTGAAACCGGTCGGTCTGGGTGCCCGCGACACCCTCCGCATCGAATCGGGCATGATGCTCTACGGCCACGAAATGGATGAAACGATCACGCCCTTTGAGGTGGTCTACGGCTGGCTCGTCGATCTCACCAAGGAATTCACCGGCTGCGAGGCCCTGAGAAAACAGAAGGAAGAAGGGGTAAAGAAAAAGCTCATTGGATTCGAGATGACCGACCGGGGGATTGCGAGGCACGGATACAAGGTCCTCGGCAACGGCCGGGAAATCGGCACTGTCACCTCGGGAACCTTTGCACCCACCCTCGGTAAGGCTGTCGGCTTTGCATTCGTCGACAGGATCCATGAAAAGCCCGGGGCGGAAATCGAAATTGAAATTCGCGGCCAGCAAGCAAAGGCGAGGGTGACCCCCCTGCCGTTCTATAGAAGATCGAAGGCGCAGAACAAAAGTTGAATCCCACCGGAAAGGAGCAGGAGATGGCCAAGCCCAACCCAACAGACAGAAAGTACACGAAAGAGCACGAGTGGGCTCTCGATCAGGGAAACAATGTGGTGGTCATGGGAATCACCGATCACGCCCAGGAACTTCTGACGGACATCGTGTACGTGGAGTTGCCGAAGGTCGGAAAAATGGTAAGGCATATGGAGTCCGTTGCCGTTGTGGAGTAGGTCAAATCGGTTTCAGATGTCTAATCGCCTGTGAGAGGCGAGGTCATCGAAGTCAACCAGCGGCTCGAAAATGAACCGGAGTTGATCAACAAGGATGCCTTCGGCGAGGGATGGATTGCCAGGATCAGAATGGACCAGCCTGCGGAACTGAATAACCTGATGGAGGCATCGGTTTACGAGGCCATGATCAAGGAAACGGCTCATTAAAAAGATGAAGCCTGTCTCGCTGCCATACCGAGTTTCACCCTGAACAGACCTTATATCTTAGAAGAGAAAGGAGCCTTCCATGGACTATGTGCCCCACACAGCCGAAGACCAGAGGGCGATGATGAAGACCGTGGGGATCCAGTCCCTCGAGGAGCTATTTGCGGATATCCCGACCCGTTACAGGCTCAGACGGCTCCTCGAGCTTCCGCCTGCACAGTCGGAGGCGGAAGTCTTCGACCTCATGAAGGGCATGGGCGATGAGAACGTCCTTCCCCGGATCACCCTGATGGGGGCCGGTTCGTATCATCATTATATCCCCGCCGTTGTCGGGCATGTGATCTCCCGGTCGGAATTCTACACAGCCTACACACCCTACCAGGCTGAAATCAGTCAGGGCATCCTGCAGGCCATCTACGAGTACCAGACAATGGTTGCAAAGCTCACCGGCATGCAGGTGGCGAATGCCTCCATGTACGACGGGGCCTCGGCCATGGCGGAAGCGGCCGTGCTCTCGGCGAAGATCCTCAATCGGGGGAAAATCGTCGTGGTGAAATCGGTTCATCCGGAATATCGCCAGGTAGTGAAGACGTATGCCTGGGCAAACGGATACGAGGTCGTTGAGACGGGCTACGGGAAATCGGGTCAGCTCGACGTGGAGGCGCTCCGGGCAGCCATTGACGAAAACACGGCAGCCGTTCTCATCCAGAGTCCAAATTTCTTCGGCGTCATCGAAGATCCGGGTGCCGTTGAGAAACTGGTGCACGACAAGGGGGCCTATCTTGTCTGCGGATTCACGGAGGCGACTTCGCTAGGTATCCTGAAACCCCCCGGCGTGGCGGGCGCCGACTTCGTGGTCGGAGAGGGTCAGAGCTTCGGAAACCCCATGAACTTCGGTGGGCCCTATCTCGGTATTTTCGCGAGCACCGGCCAGTTCCTTCGCAAGATTCCGGGAAGGCTCGCAGGCGCCACGGTGGACAAGGAAAAGCAGCGCGGCTTCGTGCTGACGCTTCAGACAAGAGAGCAGCACATTCGCCGGGAAAAGGCGACCTCCAACATTTGTTCCAACGAGGCCCTCTGCGCGCTGGCTGCGGGGGTTTACCTGGCGTGTCTCGGTAAAAACCTGAAGCGGCTTGCGGAACTCAACATCCAGAAGGCAAGGTATATGCGTGAGAGGCTCCTGACGCTTAAAGGATGGGAGCCGGCCTTCCAGGGGCCTGTTTACAATGAATTCGTCCTGCGGTGTCCCGACCCCGGCCGCGTCAATGAAAATCTTCAATCGGCGGGCATTCTCGGGGGGTACGAGGTGGGAAGGCATTTCCCGGAACTGAAGGATGGGCTGCTCTTTTGTGCGACGGAGATGCTGAAGAAAGACGATATCGATGACGTGGTTTCTATTTTGGCCTGAGCGATGCCATCATTGAAATGTCAAACGAGGGTGAACATCCGAGGAGGACTCTATGGAATTGATCTATGAGAAAAGCCGACCGGGCCGAAGGGCCTGCAGCCTGCCTGTCTGCGACGTCCCGGAGATCCCCGTCGAACAACTCATCGACAGGTCCCTCCTGCGGGAAGACGTGGATCTTCCCGAGGTCGCCGAAATCGATCTTGTCCGCCACTACACGGGGCTGTCGAGGAGGAACTTTGGTGTCGACATCGGCTTCTACCCCCTGGGTTCCTGCACGATGAAATACAACCCGAAGATCAACGAGGAGGTGGCAAGGCTGCCGGGATTCACGGCGTTGCACCCCTACGCACCGGAAATTTTCGCCCAGGGAAACCTGGAGCTCATGTACGAGCTTCGAAAGTATCTGAGCGAGATCTTTGGTATGGCGGATTTCACTTTGCAGCCGGCCGCAGGCGCCCACGGTGAGCTCACGGGGGTGATGATTATCAAAAAGTACTTCGAAAAGAAAGGCCAGAAGCGCTCAAAGGTTTTGATCCCGGACACGGCCCACGGGACAAACCCTGCGTCGGTCGCCCTCTGTGGTTTCCAGGTTGTGACGGTTCATTCAAATGCCGAGGGCGGTGTCGACCTCGAAGAGCTTCGGGGGCTGATGACAGAGGATGTGGCGGGACTCATGCTGACGAACCCGAATACGCTGGGGCTTTTCGAGAGAAACATCGAAGAGGTTTCAAATATCGTCCATGGGAAGGGAGGACTTCTCTACTGCGACGGCGCCAACGCAAACGCCTTCATGGGGATTACACGACCGGGGGACCTCGGGTTTGACATCATCCAGCTCAACCTCCACAAGACCTTCTCAACCCCCCATGGATGCGGCGGGCCGGGTGCCGGTCCTCTTGGTGTGAGCCGGGACCTCGTCCCCTACCTTCCCGTACCGCGCGTGATCCAGAAGGGAAGGCGGTATGCCTGGGATGGGAACTACCCCGACAGCATCGGCCGGGTGAGATCCTTTTTCGGAAATTTCAATGTGATGGTAAAGGCCTACACGTACATCCGTTCCCTCGGGCCTGAAGGATTGAAAAGGGCAAGTGAAAACGCCGTTCTGAACGCGAACTACGTGAAGGAGCGCCTGAGGTCCTATTACCAGCTTCCCTATGACCGGATCTGCATGCATGAGTGCG
>JAPLJU010000080.1 GCA_026388445.1 Deltaproteobacteria bacterium | reverse complement strand
ACTTTTTATTGGCACATGCCTTGCAACGTTTCATTAGGGCGGACTGCCCCGGTGGCATATCGCCTCCGGGCAGCAGCCGCGGGGAAGGGGAGATTGTTTCCCAACCACTTGTAATAACATGGGTTTTTAAGTGTAGACCCCTGGAGGGAGTTCGGGATGAAAGCCCTTTTCGGAAAGACCGTCGATCTGCTGTCCGATATGCTCGATCTGCGTGCCGAGAGGCATAAAGTTCTTACTTCCAACGTTGCCAATATCGACACCCCGAACTACGAACCGAAGGACCTTGATTTCGAGAAGGCCCTCCAAAGGGCTGCGGCGTCCAGGGTTACGCTGAGGAAAACGGATGAAAGACATCTGCCCGCGGCCTCTCCGGGCCAGGATTTCAGCGTTGTCACGACGGGCCAGAAAGTGTCCCTCGACAAGGAAATGGTGAACCTGGCGGAGAATCACCTCATGTATAACACGGCGGTGGAACTTCTCGTCAGAAAGTTCAAGAGTCTCAACAGTGTCATCAAGGAGGCTAAATAATGGATTTTTTTACATCATTTAAAATCTGCGGTTCGGGACTTGAAGCCCAGAGGGCCAAGATGGATGTCGTGGTATCTAACCTGGCGAATGTCAATACCACAAAGACCCCCGAGGGAGGCCCCTATAAGCGCAAGGTGATCGTGCTCACGGCCGAGGCGCTGGAAGAAGGTTTTGATTCCAAGCTCAGGGATGCCCTCAAAAAGGTCCGGGTGGAGTCTGTCGTGGAAGAGCAGGAGGGTCTCAGGCAGGTCTACGATCCGAATCATCCTCATGCCAATGAGCAGGGTTTCGTGGCCTACCCGAACGTCAACGTCGTCTCCGAGATGGCCGACATGATCACGGCCAACCGGGCCTATGAGGCCTCGGTCACAGCTTTTGACGCCACCAAGAACATGGCCCTCAAGACGCTGGACATCGGAAAGTAAGCCGTTGAGGGAGCAGGAATGGATCAAGGCGGAAACGAATCCGCAGGGAGGTGATTGAACGTGAAGCCCACAGCTGTTCAAGGCGAATGGATCGCCCCTGCATCGACCACAAGAAAGATCGCTGGTGAGCAGGCGACGTCGAAGGAGTCTTTCGGAAAGGCCCTCACGGATGCGCTGAAGGATGTAAACCGGCTTCAAGTCGAGGCTGACCAGGCGATCCGGAGCCTCGAGGTTGGGAAGACCGGGAGTCTCCACGAAGCCATGATCGCCCTGGAAAAGGCCGATATTTCCTTCAGGGCCATGATGCAGGTTCGGAACAAGATCCTTGATGCCTATCAGGAGATCATGAGGATGCAGGTCTGAGGATCACCGTTGGGATGAAAGGCCGCCTCGCGGATGAGAGGGAGGGCCGCAGAAACGGGCATGAGCTCCGCAGACCGAAGATAACGCAGGTTCAGTGAAGAAGGACGAAAACAGTTTATGAATCCCCTATCTCAATTTCTGTCGCAGATCACGAAGGGATTTGGGTCGCTGCCGCCCGCCCGAAAACTGACGATCCTTGTGGCAGCCGCCGTGACGCTGCTCTCCATCGGGCTCGTGGTTTTCCTGACCAACCAGGCGGAGTACCGTGTGCTTTTTTCCAACCTGACCAGCGAGGATGCGGGAACCATTGTCGCAAAGCTCAACGAAAAAAAGATACCCTACAAGCTCTCCCCTGCCGGAGATATCATCTCCGTTCCCTCCGAGAAGGTTTCCGAGATGCGGCTCGATCTCGCCGCGTCGGGGCTTCCGAAGGGCGGTGGTGTGGGGTTTGAGATATTCGACACGAAGAATCTGGGGGTCACGGAATTTGTCCAGCAGCTCAACTACCAGCGGGCCCTCCAGGGCGAGCTCTCCAGGACCATCAGCAGCCTCGATGAAATACAGTCGAGCCGTGTGCACATCGTCATTCCGAAAAAATCCCTCTTTGCAGAAGACCAGAAGAAACCAACGGCCTCTGTTATTCTAAAGCTGAAGTCCGGAAGGACACTTCAGGAACCGCAGATTCAGGGTATCGCTCACCTCGTGGCGAGCAGCATTGAGGGGCTGAACCCCCAGGACGTCATGATTGTCGATGGCAGCGGAAAGGTGCTTTCGAAGGTGACGGATCAGTCCGATCTGTCGAAGATGTCAAACACCCAGAGCGATTACAAGCGGAACATCGAAAAGGATCTCGCCTCACGGATTCAGACCATGCTCGAGAAAGTCGTCGGTGAGGGGAAGGCCGTGGTGCGGCTCAATACGGACCTCGATTTCAGGGTCATGGAAAAGACTGAGGAGATTTTTGATTCCGAAGAGCCCGTCGTCCGTAGCATGCAGCGTGCCACCGAAAAGGCGACGACACCGGCGTCGTCCTTCGGCGGCGAGAGCACCGTCATCCCGCCGACCAAACCCGGTGCCGCGTTTGCCAGGAACCAGTCGAGCCGCGAGAAATCCGACGAGACCATCAACTACGAGATCAGCAAAACCGTGAACAAAACGGTGATGCCGGTCGGCGATATCAAAAAACTCTCCATCGCCGTCCTTGTCGACGGCCTGTACACGAAGAACGACAAGGGCGTGGAAGAATATCAGGCGAGGTCGGACAAGGAAATGGCCTCCCTCGACGATCTCGTCAAGAAGGCCGCCGGTTTCGATGCGAAGCGTGGCGATCAGGTGATCGTGACGAATGTTCCCTTCAAGAAGGTCGATGCGGACACGGCGGGATTCGCCGAGAAGTCCTGGGTGGACCAGTTCGTCGTTTTCATGCCGATCATCCGGCAGGTTGTCCTTGTGGCCGTCATCCTCCTCATCGTCTTTTTTGTCGCCCGCCCGGTGGTCAAGATGCTTATCGCCAAAGGACAGGAACAGGGGGTGTCCGTTCATGCCTATCCGTCGGGTGCCGCAAGGGAGCTGGGGGGCAGACCGTCACCGGCCTCGCTGAGCCCGGGTGAGGAGAGAGGCCTCACGGAAGCCGATGTGGTCAGGCAGATGGCCGGTTCCGATGCGAGAAAGTTCGCAGAGCTTCTGAGGACGTGGATAAAATAAAAAAGGCGTCAGGCATCGGGCATCAGGTAAAAGAAATTTAAAGAATAAAAACTCGAACCCAAGGCCCTAAGCCTTGAGCCTATTTTATTATGACCAACGAAGAAAAGGCCGCCATACTTCTCCTCCTGCTGGATGAGGAAACCGCTACCCAGGTGATGAAGAACATGAAGCCTGCCGAGGTCCGCCGGATCGGCAAGCACATGGGTCACATCACGAGCATCTCCACCAAGGAGGCTCAGGCGGTAGCCCGGGAGTTCTGTGATCTGGTCAAGGAGAAGGGGGGGATCTTCTCCATCGGGGTCAACCAGGCGAGGAATATCGTCATGAAGGCTTTGGGTCCGGAAAATTCCGGCGGGATGCTGAACGACATGAAGACGGATGACGATCCTCTCGATGAGATGCCCGCCTTTGAAAAGCTCCGGGACATGGACCCCAAGCTTCTCGTGGATTTCACACGGACGGAACATCCACAGACCGTTGCTCTCATCTTGGCCCAGTTGAGGCCGGATCGAGCCGCCGATGTGCTCGATCAACTCACGCCCGAAACCCAGATCGAGGTGGTCCGGCGAATGGCCAATCTAAAAAGTGTCTCCAGGGACGTGATTGAAGATGTCGCGAAGACACTCGAGACGGAGATCACGACGGGTTCGGCGGGAGACAAGGAAATCGGCGGGATCCGCAGGATGGCGGAGATCCTGAAAAACATGAAGCGCGACAGTGAAAACAACATCATCAATGCTATGGACGGCACAGACCCGGACCTGGCGGCTGAGATCCGCAGCATGATGTTCACCTTTGACGATCTCCTGCAGATTGACGATCGAGGGATGCAGGAGCTCTTGAAGGAATTAAGCAGTGAGGATCTTGCCCGCGCCCTGAAAGTGATCAATGAAGAAGCGCGTGGGAAGGTGTACCGGAACATGTCCAAGCGCGGCGCCGATATGATCCGGGAGGAAATCGAACTGATGCCCCCGACGAGGCTCTCCGACGTCGAAAATAGCCAGAAGATCATTCTTGAGATTGCGAAGAGGCTCGAGGGGGAAGGTCGAATCCTCATCATACGCAGAGACGAGGACCAGTTTGTCTAAGCGGGTGATCAAATCAAGGAACATTGAACTCGGCGTTGAGGTGCTGAAATCCACGGACACCGGCCCGCCCAAATTTGTCCGGAGTGACTTTCCCCTTGAGCAGGCACCGCCGCGCGGATTGCACAAGGGACGAAGCCGGCTGGATGAGTTTCGTGCGGAAACGGAAAAAAAGATAAAATCCGCGCAAACCGATGCCTATGAGCAAGGCCTCACCGACGGGAGCGCGAAAGAACGGAGAGAACTTTCAGAGGCCATCAAGACGGCCGTATCCCTCATTCTGGAACTGGAGTATATCCGGCGGGAGACGCTCGAAAGGATGGAGGTGAGGATTCTGGACCTCGCCTTCTCGATCGCCGCCAAAGTCATTCACCAGGAAGCCAGGACGAACCGCGATGTCGTTGCCAGTGTGCTCAAGGCGGCCATCCGGCACCTCACCGACCGGGACGGAATCCGGATCCATGTGAGTCCGAAAGATTACGAATACCTCGTCGGCATCAACCCCGATGCCCTGAAGGAGATCGAAGGTCTTCGGAGCGCCGTTTTCGTCAGGGATGAGGGAATCAAAAGGGGTGGAACCCTCATTGAAACCGCGTTCGGCGAAGTGGACGCAAGGCTTGAGGAGCAATTGAGCGAAATCGGCAAGGCCTTTGTGCAGGGGAATCCTGCCGACGATGAAGGAACGTAGCGATACGATGAATGACCTCCAAGGCACTTCGAAAACCTATCCGGGAGAATTTGACTTCACGCGATATTACCGGATCCTGGATCGGCTCGACCCAATCCGGGTGAATGGAAAGGTGACCGAGGTCATCGGGTTGATGGTGGAGGGTCACGGACCGGCCACGTTCGTCGGTGAAATGTGTCATATTGACTCCGACGGAGGAAGCAAGTCCCTGAGGGCCGAGGTGGTAGGTTTCCGGAGAGGCAAAGTGCTGCTCATGCCCCTGGATGACATGAAGGGGATCGGACCCGGGTGCCGGATCATCTCGCTTGGGAAAAAGGCCGTCGTGAGAGTCGGCCAGGCTCTCCTCGGCCGCGTCCTCGACGGCATCGGAAACCCCATCGATGACAGGGGCTCCCTGTCCTGGGAGGAGGAATACCCCCTTTACGCGGAGCCCATCAACCCTCTCAAGAGAGAACGCATTTCAGAGGCCATGGATCTCGGTATCCGATGCGTCAATGCCGTTCTTACCTGCGGCAAGGGGCAGAAGATGGGGATCTTTTCAGGCTCCGGCGTGGGGAAAAGCATTCTGCTTGGCATGATTGCGCGGTACACGCGAGCTGATGTGAACGTCATCGCCCTCATCGGTGAACGGGGGCGGGAGGTCCGGGAGTTCATCGAGAAAAATTTGAGCAAAGAGGGGTTGGCCCGATCGGTTGTCGTCGTGGCCACCTCGGACAGGCATCCTCTCATCCGGATGAGAGCCGCTTACATGGCCACGGCCATCGCCGAATATTTCAGAGATCAGGGAAAGGACGTCCTCTTGATGGTCGACTCCCTGACGCGATTCGCCATGGCCCAGAGAGAAGTGGGACTGTCGGTGGGGGAACCGCCGGCGACGAAGGGTTACACGCCTTCCGTTTTCAGCCTGATGCCGAAGCTCCTGGAACGTGTCGGGGCCGTGGAAGGGAAGGGCAGCATTACGGGTCTCTACAACGTCCTGGTTGAGGGGGATGATTTCAATGAACCCATATCGGACGCGGCCCGATCCATCCTCGACGGACATCTGTCGCTCTCCCGGGCGCTGGCGTCGAAAAATCATTATCCGGCGGTGGACATTCTGGACAGTGTCAGCCGTGTCATGATCGACGTCGTCGATGAGGAACAGAGAAGGAGAGCCAATGATATCATCAACATCATGGCGACGTACAAAAAAGCGGAGGATCTCATCAATATCGGCGCCTATGTGGAGGGAAGCAACACCGAGATCGATTATGCCATCCGGATGATCGACCGGGTCAATCGTTTTCTCAGGCAGGATATCAGCGAGCGGGTGAATTTCGAGGAAAGCAAGCGGGCTCTTTTTTCGCTCTTCGATGAGGAGACGCCGGTGAAGACCCAAGAGGGATCCCGTGCGGCGAATGAAGCGTCCGGCCACAGGATGTTGAAAGAAGAGCATCGACCTTAGCTGAGGGGCGCCCATGTTTCGGTTCAATCTGGAAACCCTTTTGAAGTACAGGACCATGCTCGAGGAAAAGGCGGTGCTTGAGTTTTCCGAGAAGGTCCGGGTCCTGGAGAGGGAAAAAGGGATACTGGAAGACATCACCCGCCAGCGGGGGGCCGTCATGCTGCAGTTTCTGGAGAAGCAGCGCGGCGCTTTGAGTGCCGCCGATGTCTCAAACTTCGTTTCCTATCTTCACGAACTGAGGCGGAAACAGCAGGAGCAGGATGCGGTCGTCCGCCGGGCCGCAGCGGAAACCGAGCAGAAACGCAGGGCCCTCGTGGAAGCGATGAAAAAAAGAAAAGTCATGGAAACGCTCAGGGAAAAGAAGTTTCAGGCCTACCGGTCTGATCGACGGTTGAAGGAATTCAAAGAGATGGACGAGATAGGGATCATCGGTTATGGGAAAAAAGGGTCACGTGAAGAAATGGATCATCGGCCTTGAGATCCTCCTGGTGGGATTTGTTGCCGTGAAGATATTCGCTCTGGCGGGTGTCTTCCATCAGGCGGGATCCGCGAATTCCATTTTCCTGAATACCGACCGGGCGATGGCGGAGTCTCCCGCCGCCGTTGCGGGCAGTACCGATGCGAAGGATGCAACGGCGGATCCTCTGGCCAAGGAGCGGAAGCTGCTTTCCTCGCTTCAGGACAGGGAGCGTCAACTGGTGATCCGGGAGGCGGCCCTGAAAGAGGAAGAAAAAAGACTGCTGAGCCTCAAGCACGAGGTGTCGCTCAAGATAGAGGCGCTCAAGGGACTCGAAGAGAACTTAACGGGCCTTCTGGAGCATTCGAAGGTTTTTGAAGACAAGCGATACAGGGACCTGGCGAGTGTTTTTGAGTCGACGCCACCGGCACAGGCGGGCCCCATGCTGGAAAAGCTGGACAAGAAAACCGCGGCAGGCATCATCATGAACATGAAGAGCAAGAAAGCCGGGGCCGTCTGGGGTCACATCAGCCCTCAAAAAGCCGCTGAGATTACGCGGGAGATCACGCAGTCGTCGAAACCACAGGGAGAACAGAACTAAAGATACCTTCTTCATCACACCTCCTTCTCCTTCGGGCCTTGCGACATTTCGCAAGGCCCTTTTTTATTTTTAACGGGCTGTTGCCCAAAGGCACTTGAGCAGGATTCTTCCTGCGAATAGACGGTTTTTGTCGCAACCTGCGGTTGCTCCCCGGTAAGGAAATGTCCGTCATGATTGCGCCTCCTGACGGGATGCGCCCCCGGTGACCGCTCTGGTTCTTTAACAGGCTGTTCAAAAAGGGCCGGATGCAAGGCGCCCGAAGTCCTGAGGAGTGAGGCGTACTGAGATCGTACGTTGAACGACGAAGGACAAGGGCAACGAAGCAGAGGGTCGTTTTTCAACAGCCGGCGATGCTTGCTTCGCTGCGGGCGCAATGACTCGCCCTCCGGGCTCAAACAGTTTGCGCTGCGGGC
>JAPLJU010000237.1 GCA_026388445.1 Deltaproteobacteria bacterium | reverse complement strand
ATTTGCCTCTGCTTTTGAGGACTGCGAGAATATCTCGTTCATTCGCGCTTAGCTGTTTGTAGGTTTTTGGCATGATCCGCAATCATAATGCGGAAGCCTAAAAACCGAAAGTGTTGCACTTGCTTATTGAACTCGGGAATCGAAATTGCAAAGGTAATGGTGTATATTCGCATCCATGAAGACGGTATCGGTTGAAAGATTGAAGAACCAGGAGGGAAAAATGTCGGTGGCGAGAGATAGGATATGGGCGGTCACAATCGTAGTGCTTCTGGTGATGGTTCTTCCCGGGTGTCTTCAACCGCCTCAGCGTTTGCCGAATACTGCCTTCCCGAATGAACCGGATGGTTTTCGAGGAATCAAGTGGGGAACAAAGATCACCCGTTTGTCGGGGATGGAGTTTGTCCGGAGTGAGGGCGCTGAGAAATATTATATCAGGCCCGATGACAAGCTGAAGGTTGGGGAAGCCGTCGTCGAAAGAATTACCTATGGCTTTTACCGGGATGAGTTTTTCAAGGTGACGATCTATGTCAAGGGGCTCAAGAATTATCTCGACCTGAAGCAAACATTTTCCGGGGTCTATGGGGAAGGAGACAATGTTTTCGGAAAAGATTTTTACACGTGGCCGGGGAAGCAGGTCTTCATTACGATCGAATTCAAAGGCATGCTGAACGAAGGGGAGGCTATCTACACGTATAAACCCATCATGGAAAAAATGAGTAAAGAAACCGGGGGAAAATCCGCGAAAGGCGCGGGAGACTTATAACTTTTCTGACCCTGTTTTGTGTCATCTCCTGAAAAATAAAGATCGATAAAACGCCCTGCGTTTTTTGATCCACTCTGACCATATGAAAGAAAGGGCCGTCTCGAAAATCAACGAGACGGCCCTTTTAGTGTCAGTCGTTTTTTTATATCTTATTTGTAGTATCCGCAGCCCAGAACGACGTTGGCAGCGACTTTCTCAACATACGAGGATTTCGGCTCCACTTTTTTGCTGACCTTGTTTTCCCATTTGTAATCGACGGTGCCTTTGCCTTTAGACTTTGCGACATTGACCATATCGTTCATGAAGTACTTGCCGTCGGCATCCGGTGTCTTGCTGAGGTCTTTGCCGATCAGGAGCGCATTGGCGCCGTGCGCGATGACTTTCCCGCTCATATCGAGGGCGAAAATGTACAGGTCCTTGCTGACAAACTGACCCTTGGGGTCATTGAAGGCGGCAAAAGCCTTCGCCTCGCCATTGGCCTTGTAGAATGTGACGGCTTTGTCCAGAAGTGCCTTGGCTTCCGCTGCGGTTCCTCTTGTGGCCTGGGCGTATGCAAAGCTTACAACCAGTGTAACAATCAGTAACGCTGCAAATACTTTCTTCATTATGCTCCCTCCAATCTGGATTTTTAAAAAGCAGTATTTTTTTCTATCTTGTCTTGTCCGTTTGGTTTTACCGCGGGTTCCTCCATCCCCCCTTTCTTTCTTCTTTAATAAAGGCAACCTGAGCCTTTTCCAACTTGGTCCCGACTATAAATGAAGTCCCCTCCGGCGGTCAATCGTTTTTTACCTGCCATTTCTGGTCATTACGGAACAGGAATTCATCGGGCTTTATTTATAATAGCCGCACGCGACGATGTAATGGTCGACTCTTTCGAAATAGACTGATTTCTGTTCAATCTTCTGGGTCGCCGGCCTGAACCACTTGTAGTCGACCCAGCCGCTCCCCCATATTTTTGCGAGTTCATAGATTTCCCTGATGAACAACTTTCCGTCGCTGTCCTTGAATTCTATCAGTTCCCGCCCGATGAGCTGAGCGCTCACACCGTGGGCGACACATTTCATGTTGGCGTTCATGTCGGCAACCCAGAGGTAGAGATCCCTGTCCACGAATTTGCCCTTCGGGTCGCTGAAAACCGGGAAGGCAGCGTCAGGACCGTTCGTTTTCAGGTAGGCAACGGCCTTCTGCACCATGGCCTTGGCTTCCTTTGCTGAACCGGTGTCCCTGGTTGCAGCGTGAACTCCGCCCGTGCACAGAAGAAGGGTCAGGATCGCGACCATCGTTCTTCTCATGTTTGCAACCCCCTGCAAGGGAATCTCAATAGCAAACATACTATGGATGTCCCGATAAGTCCAATGAAGTTAGTCATCCCTGAAGATTTTTGCCGCCGGCAGAGTCAATATTTGAGGTTCAAAGGGAGTGGCCTGCTCCTGTTTCCTGGAACGGGCATTTCAGTTCACGGAGCGCGGAAGCAAAAAACGCGGTCTCCGGGAGCTTTCCGGTGGGGGGCTGACGGCCTTCGGGGGTTCTTTTCGGCTTAGCGTTTCGATTTGCTTCTGGAGGTCCAGCGCTCTGGCGCTTCCGGGCGGGGCGTACTTGAGCGCTTCACGAAAATGAAAGAGAGCGCTGTCCGTTTTTTTCTTCTTCTTGAAATAGTTGCCGAAGTAATAGTGCGATTCCCCCGGCTGATTGAGGTGCCCGTAATTGGTGGCGAGGTGGTAGTGGACGTTCTCATCGTCGGGATTTTTCTCATCTGCTTTTTGGAAGACGGCGAGAGCCGCCGGGTAGTTTCCGGTCTGCTCATAAGCCCGGCCGAGATTCATGGCTGTTTCCAGGTCATTCTCGTTCAGAGTGTACGCCGTGGAGAGGACGCCCACGGCCTCGGCAGCTCTTCCCGTATTGACCAGGCTTTTACCGAGTCCCCGGAGCACATCCGGGTCCTTCGGGGAAAGCTGGAGGGCGCGGTTGAAGTTCGTGAAAGCATCCGCCATCTGCCCGAGTTTCGCCTGCGTCATGGCAAGACCGAATAGGGCATCCACGTCCCGGGGGTTCTTTTCCGCTTCGCTTTTGAAATACCTCAGGACGGATTGCTCATCTTTGTCGTCGAGGCGAAGGATCGTCTGAATCCGCCGGAACCCGCCGACAATGTTCTCACTGCCTCGCCGGTTGTAACGTATTTGAATCAGGCCATCGAGGTATCGGATTCTTTCATCGGTTCCCGGGTGGGTGAGAAAGTATGAGGGAACGGAATTAGAGTAGAACTCGTTCCGTCGCATGACCTTCAGGAAGTCGGGCATGCTCTGGGGGTCGTAACCGGCGCCGGTGAGATAGCCCATGCCGAACCGGTCCGCCTCTTCCTCGTTTTCCCTGCTGTACTTGAGCTGCATGGTGGCTCCCGCCGCCATGGAGAAAGTGGCAACGGCCATGGCTTCCGGGCTTCCCCCCCCGAGGACGGCTGCGGCGAGGATCCCGGCAATCGTGGCAATATTGATCTTTTTCGATTTTTCGATGGCATCGGCAATATGCCTCGCGTTGGCGTGGGCGATTTCATGGGCGAGAACACTGGCGAATTCGCTCTCGTTCTCCGCGACAAGGATCAGCCCCGTGTTGACGTAAACGTAACCCCCCGGGGTGGCAAAGGCGTTGATGGCGTTGCTTTTCATGACGGAGAATTTAAAATCGAAGGGGACCTTTTTGCTCTGGGCAAGAATCTGATACCCGATGGATTCGACGTAACGGGTGACCCGGGGGTTTTTCAGGAAAAGGTTATGGCTGGCGAGCTGGTCGTGGATTTCCTTTCCGAGCTTTCTCTCGTCTTCAAGGGTGAATTCAGCGCCGGCACCCCGGGGCGAGAGTAAAGAAAAAGTGCAAATGATAAAAAAGGCCAGAAGGGATCTGGCGATCATCCTTTTGAAACGCATGAAGAACTCAAACCGCCTCATTTTTAAAATCATTATAATGATTTTTAGCATATAATCAAGCGGCCCCTGGACTGGGGTAAGGACCGGCAATTCGGAGCGGACCCGCGGCGTGTGTAACCTACCAGAATCAGACAGAATTACCGGTAATTTTCATCATGCCGCAGGCATGCGGAAAGCCCCCCTTTTTCTTGTTGAGGTCCGATTTATGTGCTATAGGGACGACGATTGGCGAGGGCATTGTGCCCGGCTCCCCGAGAGGCTGGTGCCGCAAGGCAGGCGCTCCAGGACAGCCCCTACTTTCAAACAGGAGAATCCATTTGAGCAAGAAGGAAAAGATCCACACGCGGGCGATAACCGTGAATTCCTATGAGATGGGTGATGGCACCATTCAGGTCGAGGGCGTCCTCACCGACGAGAGGTTTTTCCCTTCCCGTTACTATTCGAGCAATCAATTTATTGATCCGGGAATCGTTCATAAAATGACGGCGCACCTGGACATTGCCCTGCCGGATCTTGAGATCAGAAAGGCCCGGGCCGTGATGAACGAGGTACCGATCGACAGTTGCCGCGAGATCGAAGCGTTCATTCAAAAGCTGGTGGGGCTCAAAATCAAGCCGGGATTCACCAAAAAGGTGAGGGGTCTCCTCGGCGGTGTTGAGGGATGCCTCCACCTGACGAACCTGATCCTGACGATGGGATCGGCAGCCGTGCAGGGCTTCTGGGCTTACTACAGCCGGAGACGCGAGGGAACGAAAGGTGTCCGGACGCCCGAATTCGACATGGACCTGCTGAAGAACAGCTGTTGGATGTGGAGGGAGGAAGGTCCTCTATTTGCCAGGATTATAAAGCTGCAGGAGGACAAGGACAAGGCGGGCGAAACGGTCAAGTGATCGTCAGGCCCCTCACGGACATGAAAAGGCTCCACGCAAAGCGATTTCTTCTCTACGGTTTACCTGCACTCCTTTATGCAGGGTTCATCTTCTTCCTCTCCTCCCTCTCCGGGGTCCCGGAACTTTATCCTGATATTCTCGGGCTGGACTGGATTCTCCATTTTCTCGAATATTATGTTCTGGGTTATCTCCTCATGCGGCTCTTTGTGATATCCCCCCGGAGGCTCTTTCTCGCACACCCGGCTCTTTCTACGGTCTTCTTCGGAGTGGCTTACGGTGTTTCCGATGAGTTTCATCAGGCCTTCGTTTCGGGGAGAGACCCGAGTGCCGCAGATGTTTTTTTCGATGTCCTGGGGGTCATTCTGGCGTCGAGGACCTACCGTCGCGTGAGATTCGGCATGACGCCTTTCAGAAAACTGGAAGACATCATGGAAAGGGTATGGACGTATTGAAAAGACCTTACGTGATCACCGTTGACGGGCCGGCCGGCTCGGGAAAAAGCACGGTGAGCCGGATGCTGGCGGAGAGACTTTCCTATGCCTATCTGGACACGGGGGCTCTTTATCGGGCCGGGATGACGAAGATGTCTCCGGCGTGATTCGACCACCGGGGGTGAGCATGCTGGCTTCGCGCGTTTCCGCGAGTCCCGCCGTTCGGCAGGCCCTTCTTGTGCTTCAGAGAAAAACCGGCGAGAAGGGCGGCATTGTTGCCGAGGGGAGGGACATGGGAACCGTTGTCTTCCCCGGCGCGGAGTTCAAATTTTTTCTCACGGCCAGTGTCGAGGAGCGCAGCCGCCGGCGATATCTGGAGCTTGTTGAAAAAGGTGAGCGCGTATCCCTCGAGGATGTCCGGAAAGACGTCATCCGGAGAGACCGTCAGGACACGGATCGGCCGGTTGCACCCTTGCGGCCCTCCGAAGGAGCGATTTTCATTGATTCGTCAAACCAGACGGTATCAGAAGTGGTTGATAAAATAGCGGAAATCATCGAGCAGGGGAAATGAAAGCCGGGAATTTGCAACAAAAATCCGGCTTCCCCGTATCGGTTAAATCGCTTGATATTTTGTCATCAGTATGTTACTTGCTCTCAGCTTAATACATGTGAAAAATATTCGAGGGGGTATTGTTTCATGGTTAACGATGTCAACAAAAAACTCAATCAAGACTCAGCGCAGAAGGAGCCAGGGACGGCAGAAAAAGAAAAGGAAATGGTATTTAAAGAGCTCTATGAACAGAGCCTGCAGGATATACGGAGGGGGGAGATTGTTACAGGCCGGGTCGTTCAGATCAACAACGATGTGGTGATGGTGGATGTGGGATCCAAGATGGAGGGGCAGATCCCGGCGGCGGAGTTCAAGGACGATCAAGGGGGTATCAGCGTCGAAGTCGGGGACGAGATAGAGGTCCTCGTGGAGCGGCGAAACGAAGAAGGTGAACTCATTCTTTCAAGAAACAAGGCGGCACGCATAAAAGTCTGGGACAAAATCATCAATGCCCACCAGCACAACATACCCATCCAAGGCACCGTCGTTGAGCGGGTCAAGGGCGGCCTTTCCGTAGACATTGGTATTCCTGCTTTCCTGCCCGGTTCCCAGGTCGACGTTCGCCCCATCAAAGATCTCGACCGCTTTGTCGGTCAATCCTGCCTGTTCAACATCATCAAGTACGACCGGGAACGAAATAATGTCGTCCTC
>JAPLJU010000060.1 GCA_026388445.1 Deltaproteobacteria bacterium | reverse complement strand
CGAGCCCAGGAAGACTGAGGCGGCCGGTGCCGAAGGTATTATTTCAATTATACTCGGTACACGCCTGCCCGGGCCGGGGACGAAGATCCTGCACCGGGACCTGCGATTCAACGGGGATTTCGCCGTTGGGGATACGCTTACGGCAAAGGTCACCACCCGGGAGAAGCGCAGAGAGGGCAATCTGGTAGTTTTTGAATGCCGCTGCATCAACCAGGCGGGACGGGAGCTTGTGTCAGGCACGGTGACGGTGGCGGCGCCCACGTCGCGGCTCGTCTACGACAACATCAAGCCACCCCAGTTCGAGCTTCGCTGGGGGGATTCCCTTGCGCAGCTCATCAAGGGTTGCCAGGAGTGCGAGCCCGTCACCTGCGCCGTCGTTCACCCCTGCGACAGTGATTCCCTGACGGGGGCCATCGAGGCGGCCCGCCGAGGATTCATCATCCCGGTGCTTGTCGGTCCCGAGGCGAAGATACGGAAGGCGGGCGACGAAGCGCAGATCGATCTCGGACCCTACCGGATCGTATCAACCCCTCACAGCCACGCTTCGGCCGAGAAAGCCGTTGAGCTTGCCCGCGCGGGCGAGGTGGAGTCCCTCATGAAGGGGAGTCTGCACACCGACGAAATCCTGGGAGCCATCCTCCCGGCATCGGCGGGGCTTCGCACCTCGCGCCGGATCAGCCACGCCTTCGTCATGGACGTCTCCACCTACCCCAAGATGTTCATCATGACCGACGCGGCGGTCAACATCTTCCCGACGCTGGAGGACAAGCGTGACATTGTCCAGAACGCCATCGACCTGGCCCGTGCGCTCGGCGTCGAGGTGCCCAAGGTGGGTATCCTCTCGGCCATAGAGACGATCAACTCCAAGATCCCTTCCACTCTCGATGCGGCAGCGCTGTGCAAGATGGCCGACCGCGGCCAGATCACCAGCGGCATCCTCGACGGGCCCCTGGCATTCGACAATGCCATCAGCGCCCAGGCCGCAAAAACCAAGGGCATCGTCTCACCCGTAAGCGGCGATGTGGACATCCTGCTGGCGCCGGATCTCGAATCGGCCAACATGCTCTTCAAGCAACTCACCTACCTTGCCGGGGCCGAAGGGGCCGGCATCGTGCTTGGAACCCGGATCCCCGTCGTGCTCACGAGTCGTGCCGACTCGATCCGGACGCGGCTGGCCTCGACGGCAGTCATGACGCTCGTCGCCCAGGCCCAGCGGGCCGGAAAATACGGCGTGAGGTAACGGTCATGGGGGATTTGATCGTCGTTCTCAACGCCGGATCGTCGAGCTTGAAGTTCACCGTCTATGTCGATCAGGGCGAAAAGCCGGGGGTCCTCTACGACGGGCAGTTCGAGGGCATCCTCACGGAGCCCCGCTTCAAGGTGAAAGACAGCGCCGGGCAAGTCGCCGCGGAGAAAAAGTGGCCCCCGGGGAAACCGCTCGGCCACGAGGGGGCCGTCGAAGCACTCTTCGCCTGGGGAAGGGACGTTCTGAGCAGCACGGACCGGATCGTGGCCATGGGCCACCGGGTCGTTCACGGCGGCCTCGAGTACACCAGGCCCACCGTCGTCAATGCCCATATCCTCGGAGACCTGGAAAGATTCGTGCCCCTGGCGCCGCTTCACCAACCACACAACCTGGCCGCCATCCGCATCATCGCCAAGAGAAACCCTGCCATCCCCCAGGTGGCCTGTTTCGACACCTCCTTTCATACGACGATTCCCGCCGTGGCCCAGGCCTTTGCCCTGCCGCGGAAGTTCACCGAGCAGGGGGTCCGCCGCTACGGCTTCCACGGCCTTTCCTATGAATACATCGCCTCGGTCCTGCCGGGCTATGACGCGAAGGCAGCCGAGGGCCGCACGATCGTGGCACACCTCGGCAACGGGGCGAGCCTCTGCGCCATGAAGGGTCTGAAAAGCGTAGCCTGCACGCTCGGGTTCACCGCCGTGGAGGGGCTCATGATGGGGACGCGATGCGGCGCTCTCGATCCGGGCGTCATGCTCTACCTGATGGACGAATGCGGCATGGACGCGAGGGCCATCGAGAAGCTCATCTACCAGGAGTCGGGATTGCTGGGCGTTTCAGGGATATCGAGCGACATGCGGACGCTTCTGACGAGTCCCGACCCGCGGGCTGCCGAAGCGGTGGAGCTCTTCGTTTACCGGATCACCCGCGAGCTGGGTTCCTTGGCCGCCGCGCTGGGAGGCCTTGACGCCATTGTCTTCACGGCGGGCATCGGTGAAAATTCGGCACCGATCCGCAAACGGGTATGCCGCTCTGCCGAATGGCTTGGGCTTCAATTCGATGAAAAGGCAAATGAGGCCGGGGGGCCCTGCATCAGCCGGGAGGGAAGCCGGCTGAAGGCCTGGGTGATTCCCACTGACGAGGAGCTGATGATCGCCCTGCACACCCGCCAGGCGCTCTCCGGGAAAGCAGGCTGACAGAGTGACTGCCGGCTGAAAGTTTTCCCGTACGCTGGACGCCAGGCGCAGGAGATGGACTTCTTCAAGGGGGTAGATGTCCACCGTTCTCACCGACACCGGCATGATAACCGGTCCTGAATGGGAGTAGACCATGAGAAAATCTGTATATTTTCAGGTACGGGTTATTCTTTACACCGCACTTTTTTTCGTGTGTCTGATTGCACCGGGTCCCGCGCAGGCCGCAGAAGAAAAGGCACGGCCCTCTCTGTTCCGGTCGCCCGATCGGCCCAAGGTCGGGCTCGTGCTCTCCGGAGGCGGGGCCCGCGGTGTGGCTCATGTCGGCGTGCTCAAGGTCCTGGAGGAGCTCCATGTCCCCGTCGACTTTATTGCAGGCACCAGCATGGGCTCCCTCGTGGGGGGTCTCTATGCCGCGGGGCTGTCACTGGCAGAAATGGAGGATAGGATCCAGGCCATCGATTGGAAAAGCATCTTCACTGACTATCCCGCGAGGCAGGACATCCCCTGGCGGCAGAAGCGTGATGACTATGGCAGTCTCTACGGTCTCGAACTGGGACTTCGCGACGGGAAAGTCCTCCTGCCCATGGGGACAACCTCAGGCTACAAGTTCGAGTTTCTCCTGACGGAGTTCGTCGGTCTCGCAGCCGGGAGGGCCGAAAAGAATTTTGACAGTCTCCCGATCCCCTACCGTGCCGTGGCGATGGACCTGGAAGACGGCAGCATGAGGGTCTTCGACCGCGGAGTCATGGTGAAGGCCATGCGGGCCAGCATGTCTATCCCCGCCGCCTTCGCCCCCGTGGAGATCGACGGGCGCCTCTATGTGGACGGCGGCATGGTGCGAAACCTCCCCGTTGACGTGGCCCGCAAGGCGGGATGCGAGGTTATCATCGCTGTGAACCTCGGCACCCCCCCCCTTCGAAGAGACCAGCTCACATCGGCGGCCTCCGTGGCTCTCCAGGCAATCAACCTGATGACGGAGCAGAATGTGAAGGCGTCCCTCGGCGAGCTGACGGACAAGGACATCCTGATCGAGCCGAAGCTCGGGGATTTCAGTTCGGGGAATTTCACCGAGGCGATGAAGACCGTCCCCATTGGGATCGAGGCCGCCCGGGTGGTTGAGGAGAAGCTAAAAGCCCTTAGTGTGAGCGAGCCGGTTTACCATGAATGGCAACTCAGCCGCTCAGGACGGAAACCCGGCGAGGTGGAGCTCGCCGACCTCAAGGTGGCTGACACGATGAAGCGAGTGAACCCCGAGGTCATCGAGGCAGAGATCAAGCAGAAGCCAACCATGATCGAAACCCGGATTGAAGGGCGGCGCGGCGAGCAGACCGAGATTCAGACCCTCCATCGAAACCTCACAACCGTTTACGGCCGCGGGGATTTCGAGCGCCTGGATTACCGCCTGATGGAAGACCGTGAACGGAAGAGCCTTCGGGTGGAGGGCGTCGAGAAATCCTGGGGGCCGAATTACCTCAAGTTCGGTTTGGGCTATGTTTCGGATTTCTCCGATCAGCAACGAGTGAATTTCGACGTCATGCATCGCATGACATGGCTCAACAGCCTCGGGGCCGAGTGGCGAAACGATGCTACGGTGGGCTATGTAAACGAGTTCCACACCGAGTTCTACCAGCCCTTCACCCGACGGATCGGGGTATTTGCAGCGCCGTGGCTGGACCTGAAGAGAGAACCCATCAACTACTACAAGGGAGATGACTGGGTGGGAGAATACAAGGTCTTTACCTTACGCGGCGGGCTCGATCTCGGTGTGCAGGGGAGACTGGGCGAGCTGCGACTGGGGTTTTTCCAGGGCAAACTGAAAACGGATCAAAAATTCGGCGTCCTCTCCGCCGGAACAGACTTGGTGCCGGAGTTTGACCCTTTAACCTCGACCGGCACACCCTGACTCTGGGACTTGCCTACGGTGAAAGCCCCGAGAGCAGAATCCCGGCCTACGACCTTTTCAAGCAGGGCGGTTTCCTTCACTTCTCGGGCTACCTCCTGGATCAACTCGTCGGCCAATCCTATTATATGGGCCGACTGGTCTATACTTATCGGTTTGCCGATCTGCCCTCCGCTCTGGGCGGAGGTGTTTACCTCGGGGGATCGCTCGAGGCCGGGGAAGTTGGGAATGCTTTCGATCCCACGACCGCTTCCGGCACGATTTACTGCGGCAGTGTCTTCTTGGGTGTCGACACCATCCTCGGACCGTTCTATTTCGCCTTTGGCCAGGCCGACGATGGCAGCAACTCATTTTACGTCATGCTCGGCATGCACCCTTGAGCAATACACCCCATCGAGCCGTCATTGCCGTGGCGCCCTCTTCTTTATCGGCAGACCTGGAGGACCCGGGTTTGACAAGACCTTTGTTCTTGAAATACCGGTTATTTACTGTCATATTCCTCTGTAATTTTGGCAGGAGTAAAATGTATTGATGCGAATGAACAGAAGAGAAAAGCCCGAAACGAAACCATCTCCACGTTAATAAAAGAGGTCACCGATCATGACGGATATACCCCCCTCCCGGGATCTCACCCGTGCGACAGTCTCCGTGTTCTTCGTCGGCACGCTCATCGCCGCCAGCATCTGGATATTGTGGCCCTTCCTGCTCTCGATCGTCTGGGCAATCATGATCGTCGTGGCCACATGGCCGCTCATGCTGCGCATGCAGGTCTGGTTGTGGGGTAAACGCGGGCTCGCCGTGGCAGCAATGACGGCAGCGTTGCTCGCGGTTTTCATCGTGCCCTTCCTGCTCGCCGTCGGAACCATCGTGGAGAACGCCGACAGGATAGCTGGCTGGGCGAAGTCCCTTCAGAATTTCGTCTTGCCACCGCCGCCCGGCTGGGTCGGGGGATTACCCCTGATCGGTCCAAGGCTCGCAGCGGGTTGGCAGGATCTCGCCTCTGCCGGGCCTGAGGGCCTGTACGCGAGCTTGGCGCCTTATGCCGGCAAGGTCGTGAACTGGTTCGTGGGTCAGGCCGGGAGCGTCGGGATGATAGTCGTCCAGTTTCTGCTCACCGTGGTCATTTCCGCGATCCTTTATGTTGGCGGTGAGACGGCCGCAGAGAGAGTGAAGCGCTTTGCAAGGTGGCTTGACGGGCAGCGCGGCGAAGATCTTGCGATCCTTGCCGCAAAGGCGATCAGGGGTGTTACACTCGGTGTCGTCGTAACCGCCCTTATCCAATCGGTCCTTGGCGGCATCGGTCTCGCGGTGGCGGGTTTACCGGCCGTTGCGGTACTGACGCTGGTCATGTTCGTGCTCGCGCTGGCGCAGTTAGGTGTCTTTCTGGTGCTCCTCCTTGCGGCCCTCTGGCTCTACTGGACGGGTCAGAACGTCTGGGGCACTGTGCTGCTCGTATGGATGGTCGTCGTCGGAAGCATCGACAACATCCTGCGGCCGATCCTGATCAAGAAAGGAGCCGACCTGCCGCTTCTACTGATCTTTGCCGGTGTGATCGGCGGCCTCATCGCCTTCGGCATCATCGGGATTTTTATCGGCCCCGTCGTTTTGGCCGTCACCTACACGATGCTCGAGGCGTGGGCCGGCGGAGATAAACCCGAAGTCGTGCCGGAATTAACCGATAAAACCTGAAGAGCCCACACCTGACGACCTGCAATTCAGCAATCAAATCTTTACTTGATAAATTCGCAATAAAAATGAATAAAGTCACCATCGGGCAGACACTTTCGGATTGAGGTGCATGCATGAAAATCGGATTGCGAGCCATTGTTATTATTCTGGCCGCCGTGACCCTTTCCTGTGCACAGGCCAAATCCGTGACCTATCGTTGCGACGAGGGGAAAAATTTTGTTGTGGTCTTCGACAGCAAGGGTGATTTTGCCACGCTTAAACTGAGTGAAAGGGAAGTGAGTCTTCCCCGCGTGCTATCAGCCTCCGGGGCGAAATACAGCGATGGCCAGACCACCTTCTTGGGGAAGGGAGCGGAGGCTTTTGTAGAAATCGACGGCAGGATCGTCTGTCAGAATTGTAGAACAGGGGGGGATCGTTGAGGGGGGCCATGCACTGCGGAGAAGTTGTGTTGAGCAGAAAGTTTTTCTGCGTGACCGGCGGGATCCCTCTGGCAGCCATCTCTCTCATTCTGGTTTTTCTCCTCGTATCCCCCGGCATTGGCTCGGCGGACACGCCGCGGAGCCTGGAGGAATGCGCCCGGATCGAGGACGCCGTGGAACGGCTGAAATGTTACGATGAACTGGCTCGACGCAAACCACCCGAGACGACAGAAGATGGGAAGGCGGTCGTAAAAGAGCCGCCAGCGGAAGACCTGGAACTTCCCACCTATCTTGCGAAGCTCTGGGATCTTGATAAGGAATCAAGGCGAGGAAAATTTGCCGTCAAGTTCCATCGATCGAACTACATCCTCCCCTTTACGTATGTTGAACATCCGAACGAAGAGACCATCCGGGAGGCCGATCCGACCGAGGAATTAAAAAATCCGGAGATCAAATTTCAGCTGAGCTTCAAGGTCAAGCTCTGGCAGGACATTCTCGGCAAGAACATGGACCTCTGGTTTGCCTACACTCAAAAGTCTTTCTGGCAGTTTTACAACTTCGAGGATTCATCACCTTTCCGTGAAACTGACTATGAGCCCGAGATTCTTTTGAACTTTCGGACCAACTACGATCTCCTGGGTCTGAAAGGCCGGTTCATCAACGTGGGTGTCAGCCATCAGTCCAACGGCCAATCTGCGCCCCTCTCGAGAAGCTGGAACCGCGTTGTTGCAAATTTTGGTTTCGAGCGTGAGAACTTTGTTCTGCTTCTGAACACCTGGTTGAGGATCCCTGAAAACAGTGAAGACGATGACAATCCCGATATCGAGAACTATCTCGGCTACGGTGAGCTCTGGGGATATTACTTCTGGAAGAATCACCGCTTCGGTGTGATGGTGCGGAACAATTTCCACTTTGACGATAATCGCGGTGCCGTGCAACTCGAGTGGGCTTTCCCCCTCATCGAACGGGTCAGCGGATATATTCAGTATTTCCACGGGTACGGAGAGAGCCTGCTGGACTACAACCACAGTATCAGACGTATCGGTATTGGCTTTATTCTAAAAGACTGGGATTGAGGCAGGACATAGGAGCATCGATGAAGCGGAAAAGAAGGTCTTTGTCCCGGAGAAAGGTCCTCACCTACAAAGATCAATATGATCCCGGTTTGCTTCTGCCCGTCTCGAGGGCAACACATCGTACCGGTATCGGCATCGGCAGGGTGCTTCCCTTCAGCGGCGTGGACATATGGAACGCCTATGAATTGTCATGGCTGGATTCCGGAGGGAAACCCCGGGTGGCGATAGCGACCATGATTTTTCCGGCTGAATCCCGCCGTCTCATTGAATCCAGGTCCATGAAGCTCTACCTGAATTCCTTCAATCAGTCTTATTTTTTGAGTATCGCTCTGGTGGAAAGGACGATGAGGCGAGACCTCAGGCAGGCCTGCGGAAGCAGGGTAAAAGTCAAAATCACTCTCCCGGGGAGATTCGGACGGCAGGTCCTCGAAGAACTGGAGGGTGAGCTGATCGACGGCGTCGATACAAGGATTTCAAGTTACACTCCGGATGCGGCACTCCTTTCCGTCAGGGGACCCGTTGTCGAGGAAACGCTGACATCGCATCTCCTGAAATCGAACTGCCCGTTCACCGGTCAACCGGACTGGGCGAGTGTACAGGTCCGCTATCGTGGTCCCAGGATCAGCCGCCCGGGACTCCTTCGATATATCGTTTCCTTCAGGCAGCACAGTGATTTCCATGAACACTGCGTGGAGCGCATATTCACGGATATTCTTCGCCAGTGCAGGCCGGAAAGGCTGACCGTCTATGCCCGCTACACGAGGCGCGGCGGCATCGACATCAATCCCTTCCGGACGAACTGCGGAGATGCGCCCCCATCAAATCGTCGCACCGCGAGACAATAGGCTCATGGCTCTTCCCGCTCACAAAACAAAGATCGTGTGCACGATCGGCCCTGCGTCCGAATCCATTGAAGTGATCGAGAAGATGATACTCGCGGGGATGAATGTGGCCCGTCTCAATTTTTCCCACGGGAGTTTTGACCGTCACCGGAAAATCATCGAAAATGTCAGGGAGGCCTCTCGGAGAACCGCTTGCCGTGTGGCCCTTCTCGCCGATCTACCGGGACCGAAGATCCGGATCGGAATGCTCAGCCGGGAGCCCATCGACCTGGAGGCAGGTCAGGAGTTCACATTGTCGACGGCGGAGATCAATGGTGACGATCGGCGGGCAAGCGTTAATGACCCGGACCTGACAGGGTTTGTAAAGGCCGGTGACGCGCTGTACCTCAACGACGGCTATGTCCAGTTAGAGGTCGTCCGCGTACAGGGCAGGGATATCCACTGCCGTGTAACGGTGGGAGGCGAGATTCGCTCCCGTGTGGGGCTGAACCTGCCGGGCATACGATTGGGCATAAAGGTGTTCACCGATTACGATCGAAAATGTCTCGAGTTTGCCGCTGGCGAAAGAATCGATGCTGTCAGCCAGTCTTTCGTCGAAACGGCCGAGGACATTCGGGCCGTCCGGAAAGCGGCGAGTGCGTCGAGTTACAGTCCCTTCGTTATAGCCAAGATCGAGCGGTCCAGCGCCCTAACGCATATCAATGCGATCCTGGAGGCCGCCGACGGCATCATGATCGCCAGAGGGGACCTCGGGGTGGAAATGCCCATCGAGCGGATCGCCCTCGTCCAGAAAGATTTGATGCGCAGGGCAAACCTCCTCGGCAAGCCCGTCATTACTGCCACACAGATGCTCGAATCCATGACGACAAACAAGCGCCCGACCCGCGCGGAGGCAACCGACGTAGCGAATGCCGTCCTCGACGGGACGGACTGTGTCATGCTTTCCGGCGAGTCTGCCATCGGAAAGTACCCGGTGGAAGCGGTGTCCATGCTGGCGAGAATCGCCGCGGCAACCGAGCCGGGAATATCCGGCAGCACCCTGGAGAGCGTTCTCCGGACTGGAAAGCACGACGGAAAGATCGATCTGGCCGATCTCATTGCCCTGAGTGTCCGAACAACCTTCGAGAGTGTGACACCGGCAGCTGTATTCGTTCCGACAAGGAGTGGTGCGACGGCCAGAAGTATCACCCGTTTCCGCCTTCCCGTCTGGGTCATCTCTGTGAGTTCCCAGGAGTCAACCTGCCAGCGGCTCCAGTTTTCTTTCGGGGTTTACCCCGTCTGCGAGGCTCAACACCCTGAGGATTGGAGGAATTACATCCGGAAGCGGCTTGATGCCCACGACGTAAAGGGGGACCTTGTCATTCTGACGGAGGGCCCCTCATCGCGTCATCCCGAAGCCAACCACCGCATGGAAATCATTGACCTCACAGGTGAAAAATAGTTATAAATAACCGCATGAATCCACGGATGGGGTGAGGAGACCAGGAATGAAAAAAATAGTGCTGATCCGCCACGGCGAGAGCACCTGGAACAAGGAAAACCGCTTCACCGGCTGGACCGATGTGGGACTGTCCGATAAAGGCGTCGATGAGGCTGTTCAGGCGGGGCGCACGCTACTCTGTAAGGGCTATGTTTTCGATATGGCTTACACATCGGTGCTGAAGCGGGCCATCAAGACACTCTGGATCGTCCTCGAGGAGATGGATCTCATGTGGATTCCGGTCCACTACAGCTGGCGGCTCAACGAACGCCACTACGGGGCCCTCCAGGGACTCAATAAGGCAGAGATGGTGGAGAAGCACGGAATGGAGCAGGTCCAGATCTGGCGCAGGAGCTACGATATCCGTCCACCGGCTCTCACGCCGGGCGATCCGAGATACAACGGGAAAGACCTACGCTACGCCGACCTGCGCCCCGGGGAAGTTCCTCTCACGGAATGCCTGAAAGACACCGTGGAGCGTTTCCTGCCTTACTGGCACGAAACGATTGCGCCGTCCGTAAGGGAAGGAAAACGCGTGGTCATATCCGCCCACGGCAACAGCCTCCGGGCCCTGGTGAAGTACCTGGATAATGTTCCCGATAACGTGATCGTGGGGCTGAACATTCCCACGGGCATTCCGCTTGTCTACGAGCTCCGGGACAACCTGACACCGATCCGCAATTATTACCTGGGAGATCCGGAAGCGGTCAAACGTGCCACACAGGCAGTAGCCGACCAGATCAAGAAGGGATAAAAAGCGGAATTGTCTCAGGGCTTTCTTTTCGCAGAGGCCGTCGCGTAGTCAACCATCCCCTGGAAATCGACCACCACGACGGGCTCATTTCCTACCTTTCCCTTAGTCGGCCCTCATCTTCTTGAAGGTGTTGATCAGCCCGTTCGTCGATGAATCGTGCGACGCAACGGGTTTTTCATCTTTCAGCTCAGGCCGGATCCGGCCGGCAAGCTGTTTCCCGAGCTCGACCCCCCACTGGTCGAAGCTGAAGATGTTCCAGATGACACCCTGTACGAAGATCTTGTGTTCGTACATGGCGATGAGGCTCCCGAGTACACGGGGTGTGAGCTTCTTGAAGAGAATGGAATTCGTTGGTTTGTTCCCTTCGAAGACCCGGTAGGGAAGGAGCTTTCTGATCTCCTCATCGTTCCGGCCCTCCGTCTTGAGATCCCTGACGGCCTCCTCTTCCGTCTTTCCCCTCATGAGGGCCTCCGTCTGGGCAAAAAAGTTGGAAAGCAAAATGGCGTGGTGATCACCCACGGGATTGTGGCTTATGGCCGGGGCCAGGAAATCGGCGGGAATCAGCTTCGTGCCCTGGTGGATAAGCTGGAAGAAGGCATGCTGGCCGTTTGTCCCGGGCTCGCCCCAAACGATGGGGCCTGTCTGGTAGGTGACTTTTTTGCCGTTTCGACCGACGCACTTGCCGTTACTCTCCATGTTTCCCTGCTGGAAATAGGCCGGAAAGCGGTGCATGTACTGGTCGTAAGGCAGGATCGCCTCCGTCTGGGCGCCGAAGAAATTATTGTACCAGATGCCGAGAAGAGCCAGGATGACCGGTATGTTTTCACGGAAGGGGGTATTCCTGAAGTGGCAGTCCATTTCGTAAGCCCCCTCAAGAAGTTCGACGAAATTTTCAAATCCGACACGGCAGGCAATCGAAAGTCCGATGGCGGACCAGAGGGAGTAGCGGCCACCTACCCAGTCCCAGAAGATAAACATGTTTTCACGGTCGATGCCGAAGGCCTTGACCTTTTCGGCATTGGTCGAGATCGCCACGAAGTGCTTCGAGATGTGCTGCGGATCTCTCGCGTAGTTCAGGAACCATTCCCTTGCCGTGAAGGCGTTGGTCATCGTCTCCTGGGTTGTGAAGGTCTTGGAAGCAATCAGGAAGAGGGTCCTATCAGGCCTCAGCCTGTTGAGCGTCTCCGTGATCTGTGTCCCGTCGATGTTCGAGACAAAATGGACGGGGGGCCCCTTTGAAAGGGGCCTGAGGCATTCCGTGACCATGACAGGACCGAGGTCTGACCCGCCGATCCCGATGTTGACGATATCGGTAATCTTTTTGCCCGTATATCCTTTCCACTTCCCCGAGATGACGTTCGTCGAGAAGCCTTTCATTTTCTTCAGAACTTCATTCACCTGGGGCATCACGTCCTGTCCGTCCACGTCAATCGGGGCATTACCCCTGTTTCTCAGGGCAATGTGCAGGACGGGCCGACCCTCGGTCTCGTTGATCCGGTCACCTGTGAACATTTTTTCGATCGCCTCCTGGAGGCCCGCCTCTTCAGCGAGTCTGATTAGGAGGGGAAGTGTATCGCCGGTGACCCTGTTCTTCGAGTAATCAATGAGGATATCATTGAACCGGGTGGCGTATGTGCCGAATCTTTCGGGATCCCCCGCGAAGAGGTCTTTCATGTGGAGGTCTTTGACTTGCCGGAAGTGCTCGGCGAGGAGCTTCCAGGCAGCGGTACTCGTCGGATCAACTTTCCTGAGCATGATGGGTCCCCTCCTTTAAAAGGCATAAGCGGTCAAATCTTACACTATATGAATCCCGTCTCACAAGGGGCATCTGCGAAGACATGAACGGTCGAATTCCGGGTCTTTCCTTGCCTTTTGGTGTCATACCTGTATATCATCCCTGCCGAAAGACTACCTGGTGGACGGGGATCGATAAAGAACGATGAAGGCCTGGCCGAGAAACCCTATCATCTTCGAAATCAACACCCGCCTCTGGCTGAATGAGTTGAGCCGGAAGTACAATCAGCCGATCTCGCTCGGGAATGTCCCCGCCGAGGTGTGGGATACCCTTTCGGCCCTCGGCTTCGATGCCCTGTGGATCATGGGGGTGTGGGAGCGAAGCCCGGCGGGTACCCGCATTGCCCGTAAACTTCAAATGCTCAGGGACGACTACCGTAAAGCCCTGCCGGATTTTCGTCCGGAGGACGTCGTTGGTTCACCCTACTGTGTCCACCGCTACATGGTGGATGAGCGTCTGGGCGGGCCGGAAGGGCTTGCCGTTGCCAGTGAGATGCTCGCGAAGCGGGGGATGAAGCTCATCCTCGATTTCGTGCCCAACCACACGGCCATCGATCATCCGTGGGTTTCTGAACACCCCGAATATTTTATTCAGGGGACCCGGGAAAACCTTAGAGAATCTCCCGATGCCTTTTTCGAATCCGGGAGCAAGGTGTTTGCCTGCGGGCGGGACCCCTTCTTCCCTCCCTGGAAGGACACCGCCCAGGTCAACGCATTCAACACCGGTCTTAGGCACGCTTACCTCGACACCCTTCTGCGTATCGCCAGACAGTGTGACGGTGTCCGATGCGATATGGCCATGCTCCTCATGGGAAATGTCTTCGAGGGGACCTGGGGGACGCGCGTCGGGACACGCCCACCGGTGGAGTTCTGGGAAGAGATGATCACGGCCCTTCGAAAGGCCTCATCTGATTTCCTTTTCATGGCCGAGGTCTACTGGGATCTGGAACCGGAGCTTCTGAAGCAGGGGTTCGATTACTGCTACGACAAGAGACTGTATGACCTGCTGGTGAGCGGGAACGCTAACAACATCCGTCGGCATCTCCAGGCCGATCCCGCCTACCAGGGGAAGCTTGTCCGCTTCATCGAGAATCACGACGAGCCCCGCGCGGCCGAGACTTTTTCGCCCCATAAGCTGACTGCGGCCGCCGTTGCCTTTGCAACACTTCCGGGGGCGAAACTCCTCTATGATGGCCAACTGGAAGGTCGGAAGGTAAAACTGCCCGTCCAGCTGGGGAGGCGCCCTGCCGAGGACGTTGATGAAAAATTATATTTATTCTATAGAAGACTGCTTGAGGAGCTCAGATCCCCGGCACTCCACGAGGGGGACTGGTGTCTTTGCGAGCCCAGCGGCTGGCCGGACAATTCGAGTTTTCAGAATCTCCTTGCCTGGTGCTGGCGAAAGGACGAGGAGCGACGTCTCCTTGTCATCAATTTCTCCGACAACCGGTCCCAGGGGCATGTGCGGCTGCCGTGGGAGGATCTGGACGGCAGGGTCTGGCACTTGAAGGATCTGTTCTCCGATTCGGTCTACAAGAGGGACGGAAAAGAGATGATCGAACCCGGGCTTTTCGTGGACCTTGAGCCCCGGGGATTTCATTATCTGAGGTTCTGAAGCATCACCTTTCAAGGGGTGGATATGAGATTCAAGGTCTTACCATCGTTGCTGACAGCGTTGATGGCTCTCGTGGGCCTTTTTTCACTCCTGTCGTGTACAGCCCAGTATGCCCTCAATCCCAAGCTGGAAGTCAAATTGAGGGAAAACCCCTTCCGGAGCAAGCTGGTGTCATCGGGAAAATCCGATGAGTTGTTCCTCATCCTCGCCTTTTCCGGGGGCGGGACCCGGGCGGCATCGCTTTCCTACGGCGTCCTTGAAGCCCTCGACCGGATCGAGGTTCCGGATCCGAAAGGAAGTCAAGGCGCAGATCATAAACCTGGAAAGCGCACCCTGCTCGATGAGGTGGATCTGATTTCCGGGGTTTCCGGTGGAAGCTTCACCGCGGCCTATTACGGGTTGCACGGCAGGGATGCCTTCAAGGACTACAGGGAAAAAGTCCTCCTGCAGGATCTTCAGGGCGGCCTCCTCTGGGGGTTAATCACCCCCGTGAACTGGTTCCGGCTATGGTCACCGCGCTTCGGAAGGAGCGACATGGCTCAGGAATTCTATGACTACATGATTTTTCACGGCGCCACGCTCGGTGACCTGGCAAGCGGCAAGGGACCTGCCGTCGTCATTCTGGCTACCGATGCCATTGACGGCATTGTCTTCCCTTTCATGCCGAGCCAGTTCGCCCTGATCTGCTCGGACTTCGAAAAATTCCCCCTGGCCCGGGCCGTCGCCGCGTCGGCGGCCTTCCCGGGACCCATGACCCCGATTATCCTCAAGAACTACGCGGGGCAGTGCGACCACAAGGTTCCCCCATGGATTAACGATGCCCTTGCAAAGTCCGACCCCACGAGCCGTGTTTATTACAACGCCGTCATGACGAAAACGTATCTTGAGCCGGAGACGAAGCCCTACATTCACCTCATTGACGGCGGCGTTTCGGACAATCTCGGTATCCGGGGCATCATGGATACCATCGCGGCACAGGGCGGTATGCAGGATGCCCTTAAGCAGGGGGAGCTTGCAAAGACACGCCGGGTGGTCTTCATCATTGTCGATGCCCAGACACAGGAAAGACCGCGCTGGAGGCTTCTCGACGAGATTCCTGGCCTGGGGGCGATGCTGGGGGCTTCTTCGACCATCATGATCAACAAGTACAATTTCGAGACCATTGACCTGCTGCGGCGCTACGCCGGGGAATGGACCTATGAGGACGAGGCGGCCGGAAGGGAACCCATTGAAATCTACGTTATCCACGTGGCTTTTGCCTCCCTTCCCGACAAAGCGGAACGGGAATACTTCCAGGAAATCCCCACAGCCCTCACCCTTCCGGCAGAGCAGGTGGACAAATTGAGGGAGGTGGCCGGCAAGCTCCTGTATGCGCAGGAACCTTTCAAGAAGCTGGTTACGGATCTCGGGGGAAAGATGCCGGAAACCGTTCCACCGAAGTGAAGGGAAGAAAGGTTCATTAAAAAGGGGCCGGTCGATTGACCGGCCCCTTTCTCATAGGAGGTTGTCAGAAGATTATTTTTCAGTCACCAAAGCTTATTTTTGCGCACATATCGAGGGAGCTGCTTCCCGAGGAGCTGGAGTCGGGGAAGTACACCCCGTCTGGATAGGGGTTGGAGTCGTTGTAGCCGATCTTGTAGTAATGTCCGGAGTCGTAGTTCAACGTCTCGAGGACGAGGTAGTAGATTGCATTTTCCGTCACCTGCGCGGGGCTGGAGAAGGTCGCGGTGATCCAGTCGGGGTTTCGCCAGTCCGTGGAGCTGACCTGTGCGCGGTGGATCTGCGTCGTGGCCAGGTTGGTGCCGTTTCGGGAGGTTCGGATGCTGACCCGGATGTCGAAGTTCGGCATCCCCACGCGGATGAGGGGGATGCTGACGGCGGTGATGCGGGTTCCGATGGCCTTGAAGCTCTGGGCCTGCTGTTTGCGGCTGTAGGTGGAGCCGAAGTACCAGGCGCTTGTGGGCTGATCGGAGATCACAAGCTCCTCTGTCGATGCCCCGGAGATCACGACGGTCTTGACCGTCGACCACCCCGACACGGCGCCTTGCTCGTCGATGACCTGGGCGCGGACGCTGTAGGTGCCTTCCGTCTGCCAGGAGTGGCTCGCGGAGATGGCGGTGCCCGATGCGTAGATGCCGTACTCATCCTCGGTGTCGTCGCCCCAGTCGACGCGGAGGTGGATTTGGTCCCCGTCGGGGTCCGTCGCGGTGGTTGTGAAGGTCAGGGACTGACCGGTGTCGCCGCTTCCCGGCCCCGAAAGCACCGGCGTCTGCGGGGGGTTGTTGGTCGAGACCTGGATGCTTACGGGATAGTTCCCAGACCAGGCACCCTCTTTGCCGTGCTCGTCCACGGCTCGGACCCGGACAGCATAGCTGCCCGCCGACTGCCAGGCATGCTCTGCCGAGATGGCGGTGCCGGAGTTGATCAGCGCCGTTGTTGCCGTCTGCCCATCACCCCAGTCAAAGACGTAGAGGATCCGGTCCCCGTCGGGGTCCGTCGCGGCAGCGCTGAAGGCATAAGGCACGCCCGTGTAACCCGAGGAGACCCCCTCGTTGATTGCAGCCTGCGAAGGTTCATTGTTCTGGGCGCTCCCGAAGGCAAATCTCAGGAGCATGTCGTAGTTGTAGTAGGGCGTCAGGCTGGTCCCCTTGTACCAGGCGCCGCCGGTGTAGGGGTTACCGGCGCTGATCGGCACACGGAAGTAGTTGCCATAGCTGGTGCTCGTCGTACTGAAGACGACCCAGTAGGTGCTCCCCGTCGTCGTGGGGACACCGCCGGGGAACTCCACGGTGTACCAGGTGGGGCTCGTGTAGCTCGTCGAGGTAATGGCGGCCCTCGGGATCGTGGCCGTGGCGAGGTCTGACCCCTTGGGGATGGTGCGGATGCTCACGGTGATGTCACTGTAGGGATTGCCACTCCTGGCGAAGGCCGCCGTCAGGCGGACCAGGTAGGGCCCCGGCGCCTTGAAGGACTGACCCTGCGCGCGGAAGCTCGAATCCTTTCCGAGGTACGAATAGGTCGTGGCACTCTCCGCCGTCGTGATCTCGACAGGCGCGTTGGGATCGGGGTTCACGCTGATGGACACATCGTCCGAAACCGTTGCCCACCCGTCCGAGGCCGTGAGTCTCAGGACGTAGACCCCCGTTGTCGAGAAGGTGGCCTCCGTTCGGGGCGTCGACGGGTTGGTGAAGGTGACGCTGCCGGGGCCGCTCACCTTCGACCAGGTGATCGTGAGGGTGCCGGGCGAGCTGGGTTTGCCGTCGTCTGTGGCCGTCCCGGCAAGCTGTGCCGGCGCGGGAAGGGCGATGGTCTGATCAGAACCGGCGGAGACGGTGGGCGGGTTGTTCGGCTCATAGTTGATCGGGAGTTTCACCTCGAAGTAGGCGTTTTCCGTGTTGCCGCGGAAGTACTCCACGTGGACCTGGGCGATGTCCAGCCAGGCATAGTGCGTCTGACCGTCAAACTTGATCTTCATGAAGTTGACATCGTAGTAAAAGTTCCAGGCAAGGGGCTCGCCCCTCGAAAAGGGATTGGTACCCATGTTGAAGAGCCCCTGCGAGTCCGTCATACCCGTCACATCGACGGTGTTGTCGATGTATTTGCAGTACCAGTGCCACTCACCCGGCCAGGTGCCGGCCTGGTAGACTTCGATGGCGGCGCCGGCAATGGGCCTTCCGCCTGCATCCACGACCCGCAGGTAATTATTCCGGGGGAACTTGTTGTCGAGATAGACGCCGAGACCTCCGTGGGCGTTGTAATTGGCCCAGCCCGGCAGGGGTCTCTGCCCTGCGTAGACGTTCATCCCCGCCGCCTCCCACTCGCCGTACCAGGGTACGGTGTTGCTCATCAGCGATGGGTCCTGGCTGTTTACTCTCACGAGGGTGTCGTTGCTCGGGTAGATCCTGACCCCGCTTTCGTTGAGGACCGCGATGTGCTTACCGTGGATATTGAGGGCGTAGGAATCGACGAGGTAGCGGGCATGGTTGAGCTCGTGAATCAGACCCGGTTCGAGATTGAAGGGACTGTTCGGGGTTGTGCGGCTGTAAAATCCGGTGCTCAGGATATCCTTCTCGAAACCCCACATCATGTCCACGGTCTTGTCTCTCGTGTCGGGGTGGTTGGTCGGTAATCCCCCGTTCAAGGGCAGAGCACCGTCATTGACGATGATCACGCGATCAAGTCTCACTCGATCGAAACAGCCGTCAGGCGTCGATGGGAAGACGGCCGCTTTGAGCATGTCGTTCCACTTGGCGACCTGCCGCTGCGCCCAGTCCTCCCACGAGTTGGCCTCGTCGGGGATGCCATAGGTCTGGGTGTAAGAATACTGATAGAGGTCGAATTGGTTATACACCGACCGCTCAACCCAGAAGCCGACCAGGAGAGCGTTAATGGGTTCGTTCCGGAGGTTATTCTGCTCCGATTTCTCGGCAATCGAGTTGGCCGGGTCGGCAAAGAAGGAAATCCAGTGGTTACCCTCCTGCCAGGTGTACGAAATCGTGAATGTGGCGCTATAGCCGGTGGAGATGGAAGAGGATTCACCGGAGGAAACCTCCACACCGTCGATGTACCACTTGTAATTGAAGCTTCCCGTGGCCGATGTTCCCCTGCTTCTGACATTGGCCGTAAACGTGACGATATCCCCGGCGGCTGGCGTGTTCTTGGCAGCGTCGTAATCGTAGCGTGGGGTTCGGCTGATGTAGGTCACATCGATGTCGATGGTGGAGCCGGAATTGCCCCGGTAGGGAGGGTCTTCGTCTTTTTCAGTTGATCGACGCCATGAAGTCTTTTTCGCTGAGCAAGCATCCTGTCCATGATCGAGCCTCCATGAGGGGTTCTGCAGTGTCTGGTCGAGTAAGAATCTTTTGTCTTGCCGTCAATGGAATGGGTCCTGTCCGAAGGAACCCTTCTGCCCTTAAGATCGGGCAAATCCTGCGAAAAAACAATAGGTCAGGCGTATGAATTTCATTCATATTTTTGGATTAGAAGGGGCATAATAAAAAAGTATTAGACCGGTTGTCCTACCCGGGTTCATTCGCAAAGAAAAAGATGGACGGCATCGCGCAAGTATGTCAAATCCTTCCCGATTGGATAACTCATTCACGAAAGGAAGCAGCCATGACAGAGAAGACACGGGATAATCTTGAAAAAGCGTTCGTGGGGGAAGCCAAGGCCTATTTTCGCCTGATGGCCTTCGCGAGAAAGGCCGATGAAGAGGGCTATTCCCAGGTCGCCCGGCTTTTCCGTGCCGTTGCCACCGCCGAGGGCGTTCATGCCAAAGAGCATTTTGCCCTGCTGGAAAAGGTCAAGTCCACGGAGGAGAATTTGAAAAGCTCCTTTGAAAAGGAGACTTTTGTTAATGAAGTCACCTACCCGGCATTTCTCAAGGAGGCCTGGGCTGATGGGGACAAGCCGGTCATCTGGGGTTTTACCAAGGCGCGGAACGCCGAGGAGCGCCACGCGAAGCTTTACAAAACGGCCCTGACGGACATGGCCGTCGACCGTGACACACTGTATTTCGTCTGTACGAACTGCGGATGGGTCGAAGACCGGCAGAAACCGGCGAAATGCCCGAACTGCCAGTACCCCGCCGAGGCTTATCAGGAAGTTAAATAGGGGTCACCCTTTGACGCATTCCGGGTAAAAACAGGTGGGAAAAGCGTGTACTCCGGAAAAACCTTTCGGATGGTAGTTTCTTATGAGGTCAGGAATGCCCCACCGGTTTGATGTGATCCTTGGCCCACTGGATGAGCTCATCGAGGGTCGTTCCCCGAGGGAAAAATTCTGCGATCCCCATCTCTCTTATCTTGGGGACGTCTTCGTAGGAGAGAAACCCGCCCGCTGTAATCTGGATGTCATCCACCCCTGAGTTGCGCAGCAGGTCGATTGTTTTTTTTATGTTGCTCAGGTCGGCACCCGGCAAGGTCGTGATACCGATGTGATCCACCGATTCCTGAATGGCGGAGGCAACGATGGCTTCGGGTTTCTGTGTGTCCGTGTATATGACCTCGAACCCCGCCTCCCGGAAAGCGAGGGCAAGCCTCACTATGGCCTCTTCATAGCCTTCGCCGAACTTGGCCATCAGGATCCTGACTGTCTGTTCCATTGGAGCCCCTCCTTTTCCCGTTGCTTCCGGCTACCCCCATCTTTGCCCTGACAGGTCTTCTATAGGAAAGACGCATTCGGGTTGTCAAGCCCTTTTGATTGGGGGTGTGGCATGATCTGTATAAATGGTTTGAAAAAAAGGGCTTGCCGGCGAACAAGTTCGTTGATTTTATATTCTTTTTGTCTTAGAAGAAGGCCAGAATAAAAGTGAGAAACTGCCATGATCTCCGATGATATCTATCTGAGTGAAATCCTCGACAGACCGCTTCTGGACCGCAAGGGAAACGTGATCGGAAAGATCAAAGACCTGAATGTGATTCCGGGGGATACCTTTCCGGTTGTCGAAGGGATCTACATCAGTGGGTCCGAGGGGCTCTTCCGCATCCTCATGAAAAACATCAATGTGCTCAACAAGAAATTTGTGACCACCTACGAGGAAGCCAGTGCCGTGGCCCACATGGAGCCCCAGGAAAAGGAGATTCGCATCGCGGAGCACATTATGGACAAGCAGGTCGTCGATATCAACGGCGCCAAGGT
>JAPLJU010000081.1 GCA_026388445.1 Deltaproteobacteria bacterium | reverse complement strand
TTTACCCCGGAGCAGATCGCAAAGCTTGATGCGATCATCGAAAAACACAAGGGAAAGCCCGGGGCCCTGATCCCCGTTCTGGAAGAGGCGCAGGTCGTTCTCGAATACCTGCCCGTTTCAGCACAGAGAAGGGTTGCCGAGGGGCTGAACCTTCCCCTGGCCCAGGTTTTCGGCGTAGTGACTTTTTATTCTTTCTTCACCATGAAGCCCAAGGGTAGGCACGTGGTCCGCGTATGCCTCGGGACGGCCTGCTACGTCAGGGGCGGAAAGAGCCTCATCGATATCATCTCCAGGGAGTGGAAAGTCAAGGAAGGCGACACCACCCCCGACAGGCGCTTCACCCTGGAGACGGTCCGCTGCCTGGGGGCCTGCGGACTCGGACCTGTGATCGTGGTTGACGCAAATGTCCACGGGAGAGTCAAACCGTCCAAGACAAAAGGCATACTGGATTTATACACCTGATTGAGGAAGAAGCTTATGACAAAAATCAAGATTGAAGATTTGAAGAAGATCAAGGACAGGGTCAAGCAGGAGACATCCCCCAGGGCGGGCGTTCACCGGGCGAAGGTCACGGTCCACATGGGAACCTGCGGCATCGCCTCCGGCGCCCGGGAGGTCCTGAACGCGCTCATGCGTGAAATCGAGACATCCGGGATCCCGGACGTCATGGTCACCACCTCGGGCTGCATGGGGCTTTGCAGCCGTGAACCCCTGGTCACGGTGGAGATCCCCGGGAAAGACCCGATCAAATACGAAAAGATGAACGAGAACAAGATGAGACAGGTCTACAAGCGCCACATCATGGAAGGTGAAGTCCAGACGCCTTTCGTGCTGGCCAAAGGCGCTGAAATCGTCAAATAACCCGGATATCATCAGGAAGCGCTTCCTGTCGTCCTGATTCAGATATGTATGAAGGAGGATAAATCCCCATGAAGGTTTTTCGATCGCACATGCTGATCTGCGGAGGTACGGGCTGCCATGCCTCCGGCAGTATCGATGTGAGAAAGGCGCTGGTCGCAGAAATCGCCAAAAGAGGCCTGGCGGATGAGATCAAGGTTGTGGAAACGGGCTGCAACGGATTCTGTGCCATGGGTCCTATCATCGTCGTCTATCCGGAAGGGATCATTTACATGATGGTGAAAAGCGACGACATCCCGGAACTCGTGGATGAGCATCTCATCAAGGGACGGCCCCTGGCGCGGCTTTTTTATCAAGAACCGACCACGGAAGAGAAGATCCCGACGATGCAGGAAATCCCTTTCTTCGCCCTTCAGGAACTCCGGGTTCTGAGAAACAGGGGGCTCATCGACCCTGAGAATATCGACGAATACATCGCGAGAGACGGCTACAGCGGCATGGCCAAAGCCCTTACCGAAATGACCCCCGAGCAGATTGTCAAAGAGGTCCTGGACTCAGGACTTCGCGGCAGGGGTGGAGCCGGGTTCCCCACGGGAATGAAATGGCAGTTCGCCTCCCGTTCCCCGGGTGATATCAAATACGTCCTTTGCAACGCCGACGAAGGCGACCCCGGCGCCTTCATGGACCGCAGCGTCCTCGAAGCCGATCCCCATGCCGTCCTGGAGGGAATGGTCATCGCCGCGAAGGCCATCAACTCCCGCCAGGGCTACATTTACTGCCGTGCGGAATATCCGCTCGCCATTCACCGGCTCAATGTCGCCATCGGCCAGGCGCGCGACTACGGGCTTCTGGGGAAGAACATCCTGGGCTCGGGACTTGATTTCGACATCGAGGTTTACCAGGGCGCCGGCGCCTTCGTCTGCGGCGAGGAAACGGCCCTCATGACGTCCATCGAGGGCAAACGCGGTATGCCCCGTCCGAGACCCCCCTTCCCCGCCATCGCGGGTCTCTGGAAAAAGCCCAGCATTCTCAACAACGTCGAGACCCTGGCCAACATCGCCCAGATTATTATCCGCGGCGGCGCCTGGTACGCGAGCATCGGCACCGAGAAGAGCAAGGGAACCAAGGTTTTCGCCCTGACCGGAGACGTGAACAACGTGGGGCTTGTCGAAGTCCCCATGGGTACGACCCTCGGAACGATCATCTATGATATCGGCGGCGGCATCCCGGGCGGCAAGAAATTCAAGGCGGCCCAGCTGGGCGGCCCTTCCGGCGGGTGCATCCCCGTGGAGCACCTCAATGCATCCGTCGACTATGAGAAAATAGTCGAACTCGGCGCCATCATGGGTTCAGGCGGCATGATCGTCATGAACGAAGACAAGTGCGCCGTCGACATGGCTCGCTTCTTCATGGACTTCTGTAAGGACGAGTCCTGCGGGAAATGCATCCCCTGCCGCGAGGGCACGAAACGGATGCTCGAGATCCTCACCAACATCTGCAACGGCAAAGGCAAGGAAGGGGATATCGAACTTCTGGAGCAGATGGCAAACATCATCAAGGACGCCTCCCTCTGCGGCCTGGGTCAGACGGCCCCCAATCCGGTCCTCTCCACCATCCGTTATTTCAGGCACGAGTACGTGGTTCACATCCGGGACAAGAAGTGCCCGGCGGCGGTCTGCTCGGCCCTCTTCAAGTCTCCTTGCCAGCACATCTGCCCCATCGGGATGGACGTGCCGGCTTATCTTGCGCTCATCCGGGACAACCGTCTGGAAGACGCCTATAAAGTCCTTCTCAAAACGAACCCCTTCCCCTCCGTCTGCGGAAGGATCTGCGATCACCAGTGTCAGTCAAAATGCAGGCGTGCGACCCTGGATGAACCCGTGGCCATCAAGTTCCTCAAGCGCTTTATCACCGACAATGCCCGCCGTCCCAAGATAGAGCCGGTGCCCGTGACGAGGAAGGAAAAGATCGCCGTCATCGGGGCGGGGCCCTCGGGATTGACTTGCGCGAGGGACCTGACGCTCCGGGGGTACGGGGTCACTGTCTTCGAAGAGCTTCCCACCGCCGGTGGGATGCTGAGCTGGGGCATTCCCTCCTACAGGCTGCCCAGGAGCATCCTCGAGGGAGAAATCGACGACATCCGCAAGCTCGGTGTCGAGATCCGGCTGAACACCCGCGTGGGCCGGGACATTCCCTTTGAGAAAGTCAACGCCGAATACGATTACATCTACATGGCACCCGGCGCCCATAAAAGCCAGAGGATGGGCTGTGAAGGTGAAGACATGAAGGGCGTCTGGGGCGGTGTGGAGTTCCTGAGGGAATACAACTTCAATGAGGAAGTCTGGAATAAGGGTGAAAAGACCCTCGGTACGAGGGTGGCCGTCGTCGGCGGCGGCAATTCCGCCATCGACGCAGCCCGGGTCGCCCGCCGCCTGGGTGCCGATGTCACAATCCTCTACCGCCGTCTCAGGGAAGACATGCCCGCCGCCGAAGAGGAAATCGTGGCGGCCGAACACGAGGGCATCAAGATCGAGTATCTCGTGGCACCCACCAAGGTCGTGGGTGACGGTGAAAAGGTCATCGGTGTGATCTGCCAGCGGATGAAGCTCGGAGACTTCGACCGGAGCGGCCGGAAGAGGCCCGTCCCCGTTGAAGGCGCCGTTTTCACGCTGAGTGTCGACGCGGTGATCGCGGCCATCGGACAGACGTCGGACCTCTCTTTCGTGCCCGCGCAATCGGGGGTTTCGGTCAACAAGTGGTCCTGCATCGACTGCATCGACGAAACGACTTCGCAGACCACAAACCCGAAGTTTTTTGCCGGCGGCGATGCCGTGACAGGCCCGAGTACCGCTATCAAGGCCATCGCCGCAGGGCACCAGGCAGCTGATGATATCGATGCCTACATCCGGACGAAAAACGGCGAGCCGCCTTACGTGCCGCCTCCCGGGGAAATGATCCAGATCCCCTTCGTCATCGACGAGGAGACGCAGGAGCGCCCGCAGGCCCACATGCCGGAACTCGATGCGGCCTTCAGAATCCGGAACTTCTCGGAGGTGGAGCTCGGATACAAAAAGGATACCGCCATCCGGGAAGCAGCTCGCTGCCTTCGCTGCGACGCGGAGTTGTAACCAACCCGGACCCCCATTCATCCCCCTCTTCCCCTGATCATGGACGAGGGGGATTTTTTTTGCCCCGGGGGGCTCCCCCGGGAAGCGCGGAGGTTATCTGTTTACAGGCGCTTCGGGGGGGCCATTCTTCCTGTGGACAAACATCCCGAAAAGGCATTATAGTACGGCAGGATCAAGGAGGCAGGCTTGAACCGCCCGCGCGCCTTTCATTACGTCATCTCAGAGCCTGCAAACCCGTCAAGCCCTGCGAAGCATGAAAACCACTACATCCAAAGGAGGGAATTTATGAGGAAATTTAGCTTTTCACTCGCCGTTATTTTATCTGTCATTCTTGTGGCCGCGGCGCCTCTCTTCGCCGCAGACTCCACCCCCTTTCCGGAGGGCTTGAAAATCGTACCGCCGGACAAGAAGGAGGTCCCTGAAAAAGTGGCCGAATTTTCGGGCATCTGGGAAGGGCACTGGACCTATCTACCTGTTCGAATGCAGCTTGCAGCGTTCGCCATTGAAAAAATCGGAAAGGATCGGGCGCTCGTCCTCTACAGCTGGGAACCCCTGGAGTCTGACCCTGTCAGGGGGGGCATGACAAAAAGTCCCGGCTGGAAGCGGTTCCCGGGATGCCCCGTCGAAAAGGCCGCGGATGGAAACTACATCATTACGGTCAAGTCCCAGGATACGATCTATATTCTGAAGCAAACGGACAAGAAGGATACCATCATGGTCACCCAGAAGGCGCCGGGGATGAGGAAAGATCAGACCGCACCGTTCTCAAGAAAGAAATGATCCTTGATTATTCCTGAACGGTCATCAAGGCCGGTGAAGTGCAGAAAATGTCTGCAGGCACCGGCCTTACTCATTCGGAGTTCAGACCGGCTTCGAAACCGACCCACTCGTTTTAATCTTCATGCTTTTCCCGATGACATGGGCGTCGTCTTTTGTTAAAAGAACCCTAAATCCACCTTGCGAAGAGGAGTGTAAGAATGGCTTTCCGGATAGACCCCCTTTCCCTGGCGGACCGATGGGCCGTCGTCGATATCTTCAACTACTACGTCGAGAACACCTTCGCGGCTTTCCCGGAAGACAGGGTCACCGACGAATTCTTCGATTGGCTGTTCAGGCTGTCGAAGGGATACACGGCGCTTGCGGCCAAAGACAAAAACGGGCGGGTCATCGGATTCGGCTTGCTCCGTTCGCACAGTCCCGTGCCGACGCTCTCGAGAACGGCGGAGATCTCCTACTTTATTCTCCCGGAATACACCAGGAAGGGTATCGGCAGGGCCTTTCTTGAAAAGCTCGTCGAGGAAGCGAAGACGAAAAAATTGACCTCGCTTCTGGCCTGCATCTCATCGCTCAACGATGGCAGCATTGCCTTCCATCAAAAGAACGGTTTCGTCGAGTGCGGATGTTTTCGGGGTATCGGTATTAAAAAGGAGAAGGTTTTCGATGTCCTGTGGATGCAAAAAATGCTCTGAGCCTCTGAAAGGCTGGGAGACATGAAGATTCTTGTCATCGTCGGCATGCCGGCGTCCGGGAAAAATATCGCGCGTCTCTACGCGGAGTCGAAGGGCATGCCCTATTTCGCCACGGGAGACCTGGTGCGTGCTGCGGTGAAAAGGCGGGGGTTGCAGGGGCCTCAACAAACGGCTGCCGTGTCCACGGAACTTCGCGGTGAAGACGGCATGGGGGTTACACGCATGGCGCTGTCGGCGGCCCTTCAAAGTGGAAAACCCCTCGTCTTCCTGGAAGGCATGCGCTCCTGGTCGGAGATCGAACTCATCCGCCGCAAAGCAGAAGTGGTTGTCATCGCCTTCGTGGCGCCGAGACAAACCCGTCGCCGGCGTGTCATGGAGCGCGGAAGGGACGACGACTCGGCCGCTACCTTCGACGACCGTGATCTCCGGGAAATCGAATACGGCACCTCCGTGCCCGTGGCGCTTGCCGATGAATATATCCTCAACACCGGCACCATGGAAGAAGCCCTCGGGCACCTGGACCGAATCGTCCGGAAATGCCCCCCTTGAGACGATTACCCGCCAAAAACGCCCCGGGATTAAAACCCCATCATTCGTCCCACAATGAGCTTCATGACCTCCGTGGTCCCCGCAAAGATCGGGTAGACGCGGATGTCCCTGGCAAAGCGACAAATGGGATACTCTTCCATGTAGCCGTACCCGCCATGGAGCTGCACACAGTGATAGGCGACACGGTTAGCCATCTCGCAAACCCAGGCCTTGGCCATGGAGACTCTCTTCACAATGTCTTTGCCGGCAATAAAATCGGCAATCAAGGCATCCACGAAGGTCCGACCCAGCTCTACTTCCGTGGCCATCTCCACGAGCTTGAAGGTGTTGTGCTGGAACGAGCCGATCGGCTGGCCGAAGGCGGTCCTCTCCTTGCAGTACTTGACCGTCATGTCAAGCATCGCCTCGGCCAGGGACTGGGCCATGATGCTGCAGGCAAGTCTTTCTCCCTGAAGTTTCTGCATCAGACAATAAAATCCCTGCCCTTCCTTTCCGAGGAGGTTGGATACGGGCACCCGGCAATCCTCGAAGACGAGTTCGGTCGTGTCCTGGCTGTGTAAGCCCATTTTCTCGAGCTTCCGGCCCCGGATAAAGCCCGGCGTCCCGTCCTCGACGCAGATCAGGCTGATACCCTTGAAGGGGGGATCGGCCTTGGGGTTCGTTTTTGCGACAACGATGACCAGGCGACTGAGAATGCCCAGGGAGATGAAGGTCTTTTGCCCGTTGATGACGTAATGGTCCCCATCCAGGACGGCCGTTGTCCGGATCGCGGAGAGATCGGAGCCCGTGTTGGGTTCCGTCATCGCGATGGCCGTGAGGATCTCCCCGGAGGCGCAGCCGGGTAGCCACTTCAGCTTCTGTTCTTCCGATCCGAAGCTGTGGAGGTAGGGCACGATGATGTCGCTGTGCAGGCCGGCGAGGAGACCGCTGGCACCGACATAGGCAAGTTCCTCCATAATGATCGCGGAATACTCATATCCGGCACCGATACCGCCGTATTTCTCCTCGAGCCAGGGACAGAGAAAGCCGTTCTGTCCCATTTTTATCCAAACATCTCTGGGGACAATACCGTCTTTCTCCCACTGTTCGAGATTCGGTGCTACCTCCTTTGCAATAAACTTCTTAAAGGACGTCCTGAAAATATCATGCTCTTCCTTAAAGATCGCCCGTCCCATGATTTCTTACTCCCTCAGATCGCGTTTTCTGTTCTTCACAAAGTGCCCGATGGACGCCTGAGGGTTGCTCCTGCCGTCCAAGCAGGATCATCCCTCAGGGAGCCTTCTAACACCCCATCACGAATAGAAGTTCTTCTCGAAGAGCTTGCGGCTCAGGCCTGTATTGCTTTTTTTTATTTACTGGGCCCCGATCTTTTTCCTGATGTCCGCCCTCAGGTCCTTCTTGAGGATCTTCCCCACGGGGTTCCTGGGAATGGCACTCAGCACCTCAAGACGTTCGGGGATCTTGTAAGAGGCGATTCCTTTCGCCTTTATGAAGGCGGTTATTTCGGCAAGGTCTATGCTCTGTCCCTCGCGCGGCACGACGTAGACACACAGTTTCTCGCCGAGCATCTCGTCGGGCATGGCCACCGCAGCCACATCGAGGATTCGGGGATGACCCAGGAGTATGTTCTCCACCTCCTGGGCGCTGATGTTGAAGCCGCCCCTGATGATAATGTCCTTGGCGCGCTCGAAGAAACCGATGCATTCGTTAGTTTTGATCTGAAAGAGGTCTCCCGTGTTGAAGAAGCCCTCGGCGTCAAAGACCTTCGCCGTGATGTCGGGCCGCTTGAAATAGCAGGGGATCACATTGGGGCCCCTGTACCAGAGTTCCCCCACCGAACCGACCTCCGTGAGCTCCTTCTTCGACGGATCCAGGACCTTCAGGTGGACGTGCTTCATCACGGGGGTAGCCCATTTCGACCCCGGCCCCTTGAACTGGGGGAAATGATCGATCCTCATTGCCAGGTCAGTGATGTTCCCGGGTCCCGCAATGTTGGCCGTGCCCTCATTCTGACCCCAGATGTTGGCAAATTCGATCCCCCACCGGCGATTCAGGTCCTCGACGGACCACAGAGACGGCGGTGCTGCCCCGATCGTGATGGCTCGCATATGGCTCAGGTTGAAGGCGTCCACTTTGGGGTGTTTGAGGATCGCGTTGACAATGGCAGGCACGAGCAGCGTATAGTGGATCTGCTCGGCGATGAGCTGCTGGATAAAGGCAGGCCCGTCGAAGGGGTGATGGAGCACGAGCTTTCCGCCCTCCTTGAGCCACTCGATGTAAACGGTCCCGATGGACGCCATATTGACCAGTGGTCCTGCCGTGATGAGGTTGTCACCCGGCATGACAGGCGCCAGGTCAAAACAGAGGGAGGCTTGAAAGAGCCAGTTGTTATGACTGAGCGGGCAGCCCTTCGGCTCTGCCTCTGTCCCGGAAGACCAGCAGAGAGTGAAAATGTCATTGGGGTTGATCTTGATGCCCTCGAGCCTGCCCGTGACAGAACCCTTTGCCATCTCCCGTATCTCCTGCAGGGTGATGATCTGATTCAGTCGCGGATGACCTGTTTTGAGCTTTTCCGCCATCTCCCTGTGTTTGAAGCCGTGGAAGTCCTCCACGGTGATAAAGGCCGTGGCCTCCGTGAGCTTCAGGATGTAGTCGAGCTCCATCTGCCGCCACTGCATCGGCACGGGGGAGATGAGACCGCCTGCGCGGGTAATGGCCAGGTAGAGCATGGCGAGCTCCCAGCAGTTGGGCAGCTGCACGAGGATGATGTCGTCCTTCTGAATCCCCCGGGCAACCAGGGCCTCGGCCGTGGCATCGACTGCCCGGTCCAGTTCCCTGTAGGTGAGTTTTTCCGGCTTGAAACCCGTCAGGGCCTCTTTGTTCAGCGGGTCGACCAGGCAAATATAATCCGGCTTGTCGCGGACGTGGGTCTTGAAATAGTCGATGAAGGTCCTGTCCCCCCAGGCCCCGGCCTCCGTCCATTTTTTGATGTTTTCCTGCGATGTCAGAATCATGGCTCCCTCCTTTGTAACCCCTCTCTCGAATGGAAATGCGGCCCGTCTTCTCGGGTGAGATACACCGAAACAGCGGGCCCTCACACCTTCAGGATAACCGCCTCGCCCTGGGCAAGCCCCCCGCAGATGGAGGCAATTCCGTAACCGCCGCCCCTTCGCCTCAGTTCGTAGGCCAGGGTCATGGTGATGCGACCGCCGCTGGCCCCGACGGGATGTCCGCCATGGCAGAATCAAAGCGGCTGAAAGGCGTTCGCACTGCGCTCACAATGACGATGTCATCTTGCTTCTGCATTTCTTTTCGATCCTCCTGTTCCCATGATTGTCCTGCAGCAGGCCGGATCGTATTTTCCGCCTACCACGTAAAGAGTTTTCGGTTTTCTTTCGCGGCCTGGACGAGGTAAGGGGCGGGCTTGAACCGGTCTCCCCACTTTTTCTGCAGGGACTGCAGGCTCTGCACGACATTGCCCGCGCCTCTCTGATCGATATAGTGGAGGGGGCCGCCGCGAAACGGCGGGAACCCGATGCCGAAGATGAGGCCCATCTCCGCGTCTATCGGATTGGTCAGGATATTTTCCCCCATGCAAAACCCGACCTCGTTGATGAGACACAACACCACGCGGTCCTGCACCTCTTCCTTACTGAGGGACAGGGTCTTCCTGTTTTTGAAGAGCTTGTATGCTGACTCGTCCACCCCCTTCTTCTTCCCCGCCTCGTACAGGTAGAAGCCCTTCTGATTTTTTCTCCCCATGCGCTGATCCTTGACGGTCAGTTTCGCCAAGTCGTCTATATTACTGAAACGCGTGGGATAGGCCATCTGCATGATCGTGAGCACATGAGCCCCCACGTCGTGACCCACTTCGTCCAGAAGGGTGATGGGGCCCACGGGCATGCCGAATCCCATCAGGGCCTCGTCGATCGTCTGGATTTCGGCC
>JAPLJU010000131.1 GCA_026388445.1 Deltaproteobacteria bacterium | reverse complement strand
CTCTCATCCTGGCCTTTTTTGCTTTCCAGGCGCTTCCGATAAACTATGCCGGGATCCTCCTGATTCTGTTTGCCGTCATTCTTTTCATTGCGGAGATAAAGGTGATGAGTCACGGTGTTCTCACGATCGGAGGCGTTATTTCCTTTACGCTGGGATCCATCATGCTCTTCGAGTCGCCCGATCCCGCCCTCAGGGTTTCCTGGGATGTCCTGATCCCGGCCGTCCTCATCACGTCGCTTTTTTTCGCGGGGGTCATTAGCCTGGCTGTCAAGGCGCAGCTGCGGAAGCCCGTTACGGGTCAGCAGGGCATGATCGGAGAGTACGCGGAAGCCGTGACCGATGTCGGAGGAGACGGCAAGGTCTTTCTCAGAGGAGAATACTGGAATGCCTTCAGTGCCTCTCCGATCAAGAAGGGAAGCCGTGTAAAAGTTGTCAGCATCCGGGGGCTCACTCTGGAGGTTGAGCTTGCTGGTGAAAAAAAGAAGGGAGGATAAGTTATGTATGCCATTATCGTATTGATCGTTCTCGTCGTCATGTTTCTGGCTGCTGCTATTCGAATACTCAACGAGTATGAACGGGCGGTCATATTCCGTCTGGGAAGGGTCCTGGCCACGAAGGGCCCCGGGCTGATCCTCCTCATACCCGTCGTTGACCGCATGGTCCGTGTCGATACGAGAACGATCACCATGGACGTGCCGCCGCAGGACGTCATCACCCGCGACAACATTTCCATCAAGGTGAACGCCGTGGTCTACTTCCGCGTCATGGATGCCCAACGCGCGATCATTGATGTGGAAAACTTTCTCTATGCCACATCCCAGCTCGCGCAGACAACCCTGAGAAGCGTCTGCGGTCAGGTGGAACTCGATGAGATCCTGGCCTCGCGGGAAAAATTGAATCAACATATCCAGGAGATTCTGGACCGGAGCACGGACCCTTGGGGTATCAAGGTCGCTCTCGTGGAGGTCAAGCACATCGACCTGCCCGAGGAAATGAAGCGCGCCATGGCGAAACAGGCGGAGGCGGAAAGGGAAAGAAGGGCGAAGGTGATCAGCGCGGAGGGCGAGTTTCAAGCCGCCCAGAAACTTGCAGATGCGGCACAGGTCATGTCCACTCAGCCCATCGCGCTTCAACTCCGATTTCTTCAGACGCTGGTCCAGATTGGCACTGAAAATAATACCACGACGGTTTTCCCGATACCGATTGACCTTTTCAAGCCCTTCCTGAAGTTAAAGGAATGAGGCGAGCGTCTCGATATGAGCGGGCGAATCTGGAAGAAGGAGAAAAAACGTGGAAGAGAGACAGAAGATGCGAATTATCACCGGCGCGATGATTCTTGTGGCCTTGGGAGCGCTTTTTCTGCTGGACGCGATCGGTCTGTACAAGTTCGATAAGAGCTGGCCGATCCTCTTGATCGTGGTGGCCATCGGGATTTTGATTCAGCAGCCGAAGGACATTATCGGCTGGATCATCGGCGCGGCGGGGTTTGCCATTCTCTTCATGAGAAACTGGTACACGGAGATGAGCCAGCTGGTGCTGAATGTCGTCACGTCTCTGGGGCTGATCGCCCTCGGGGGTTATATCCTCTACAGGGATTTCAGGAAAAAAAAGGGCTCCTGAGGGTCTTCCAAAAACATGAACAGGAAATTACTGATCATCGCTGATTTTGACGGCACGGTAAGCCCGATGGACGTCGGCTACCAGGTCCTGCAGAAATTCACGGGTCGGGGATGGGATGAGATTGACCGGGCCTACTGTTCGGGAGAGATCGGTTCGAAAGAGGCCTATTCAAGGATCGCGGCCCTCATCGGCGGGACGCGGGAGGAGATGCAGCAATACGTCCGGACCCATGCGTCGGTGGACCCTCACTTTGTCTCCTTTTACGCCTTCTGCCGGAAGGCGGGGATCGATCTCAAGATCCTTTCGGACGGACTTGATTTTTACATCGACCTCGTCCTCAGGAAGGACGGGCTCGGGGACATCCCGTTTTTCTCGAATGTGGCCCGTTTCCAGGACGGGCAGGGATTCACCATCGAGTTCCCCGAGGAGAACCCGGAGTGCGACAAATGCGGGACCTGCAAAAGCCTGATCCTTCAGAGGCTGAGGCGCTCCTTCGACCGCATTATTTACATCGGCGACGGCTATTCCGATGTCTGCCCGGCGGAAAAAGCAGACGTCGTCTTTGCCAAAGGGATCCTCTATAAGACCTTCTCGAAGAAGGGGCTTTCCTGCATTCACTACAAAGATTTCGGTGATATCCAGCGGCATTTCCATCATGACGGATTTCTGGCCTCTCTCTGAAAAAGAAGGCCTGCTGCGCTTGAAACCCTCGGACAGGCCCTTTGAGGACGTATCGGTTCTCCATGCGTCCCTGGAAGATGCCGCAAAGTCACTGGGGAGAAGAGTCATAAGCCACCCCTTCATGTAGCTGTCCTTCGTGACCCTCCCCGTCATTCCGCATCTCAGATTAACCGACCGGGGTCTTTTTAATGTCGATCAGTTCCGCTTTGTTCCTCTGACATTTTAAAAAATGATGATCCGCCTACGTTTTTTTGTTTCTGCGGCCGCAACAATTATCCCAGGTTTCAACAAGAGAAAAAGCCCTCCCCGGCAGAGCGGGAGGGCTTTTGATTTCATCATGGTTTCGGGGATTCTTAACCCAGTTTGAGCAGAAGATCTTCAGACACTTCCTTGACACCGGGGCTACCATCGACGCTCAGCACTTTTACACGGTCTTTGAAATAATGGACGGCGGCCAGGGTTCCCGTTTTGGTGTCGTAATAGATGCCGTGACGTTTGTCGATCGCCACCTCATCCTGGTCGTCGGCACGGCTGGCCAGGTTGTCGGCGCCGCAGACACGGCAGACCATCTTGCCGTCTTTCATTGCCGGCTTGATCGCATCGATGTAAATGTTGTTCGGGTGATTGTTGTCTACGGGGCAGAGCCTCCGGCCCATAATGCGCCTCTTGGCTATGTCGCGTGACAGGGTGATCTCGACCACATAATCGAGCTTCATTTTTTCGTTCTGCAGCGCCTTCCACATGGCCTCCGCCTGAGCCAGGTTCCGGGGAAAACCGTCGAGGAGCCAGCCGGACTTGCAGTCAGGCTCCTTCAAACGATTGAGGATCATGGGGATGGTGATATCATCGGGAACGAGATCGCCGCGGTCGATGAAGGCCTTCGCCTTCTTTCCGAGATCCGTTCCTTTCTTGATGTTGTCCCTGAAAATAACTCCCGTCTCGATATGGGGGACGCTGTATTTCTTCTGTACGATCGCCCCCTGCGTCCCTTTCCCGCTTCCGTTGGGTCCGAAAATGAGAATATTCATACCACTAAGCTCCTTTCATCGTATCTTGATGCAGCGTCGTGTGTCACCTGACGCCGTATTTATCGGTTCTCGGCAACGGCCCTGACCTTGGCTTCGAGGTTGATGAGGAAGGCCCTCGAGTCCTGCTGAATGGCGCCCGTATCCTCGTAATCCTCTTTGTAGATCTGCCGGACAACCGCTTCCCGCTTGCCGCCGGCATTCTTCAGGTAATCCTCGATGCGACGCCGGAAGGCTTCCGTCCTTTTGAGAGATTTAGACAGGTAGCCACGGGCATCCTCGCCGGTAAAAACGTAGTGATGGGCTATCATCACAATGTCCGCATCCAGTTCCGTCAGCTTCTTCAAAGAGGCGATGTAGTCCCGGTAGCTCGCCAGAAACTCGGGGTATATGACCATATTCCGGTCGGGAACACCGGCCGCCTCCCCGATGATCAGTCCCCTGATCCTCGGGATGTAAGAGCACATTTTCCGAACCGATGAGGTGGCTGAATTTTTCCTCGTAATCACGGCTCAGGCTCTGAATGAGGCGGATGGCATTTTCCTTTTTGAAGGTTTCCGCAGCCAAAGCGCTTGCGGCCACCTTCAGGTTTTTGATGTGCCGCTTCAGGTAGGGGGCCGAACCGGCGTGGTCGAAATGGGAATGGGTGAGGAATAGATAGCCCAGGCGGTTGACATCCCCCAGGTGCTCCCTGAGGTCTGCGAGGTATTGCGGTCCCATAAAGGTGATTCCCGCGTCGAAAAGGGCCGGTGTCTCACTCATCAAAAGCCAGGCGGGTATATCCTGGTGCCCGATCGAATAGAGACCTTCCGCAATTCGTCCTTTTTTCTCCAGAATCATGGTAAGGCTCCCGATAGGAAATTCGAAATCGTTGGCTTCGATGGATGGATGCAGCGCCCGCGAACATCATTCATAAAGCTGTCGGGACAGCGGTCCGTGCCGGCCGCGAAGCGGGTGAAGTTTAGTGGAGCGGTCCTCAAAAGTCAAGAAGTATTGACCTCTTGGGAAAGGCTTTTGGTTGACGAAGGATCTTTTTCTGTGATAGCAAGGACCCGGTAAATCCCCAATCCCTGAGGAGGGCGCCATGGCGGTTTCGACGAAGATCGAGAGGACAATCACCCAGTCATCCTGGATCAGAAAAATGTTCGAGGACGGGTTGCGCCTGAAGAAGGAGTTCGGCGCCGGGAACGTCTTCGATTTCAGTCTTGGAAATCCCGATGTCGAGCCGCCCGTCGCTTTGAAGAAGGCCCTTCTGGAAGTCGCTGCCGATGAAAGACCGGGTGTCCACGGTTACATGCCCAATGCAGGCTTTTTGGAGACGAGGGCGACCGTGGCCGACTGTCTCGGCCGGGAGCACGGGGTTCCCTTGGCCGCGGAACACGTGATCATGACCTGCGGTGCCGCCGGCGCGTTGAATGTCATTTTAAAGACGATTCTCGACCCGGGAGACGAGGTGCTCGTCATGGTCCCCTTTTTTGTGGAGTACCCGGCCTACGTGGACAATCACGGCGGTGTCGCGAAACTGGTCAGGACGACGGAGGACTTCTCTCTGGATCTCGAGGCCATCGAAGCATCCATTTCGGAGAGGACAAAGGGCCTTTTGATCAATTCGCCCAATAACCCCACGGGGCGGGTCTACACCGAGACCGAGCTCAGTGGGCTTGCGGAAATCCTGGTCGCGAAGGGGAGAAAGCTCGGCCGGGCCATCCACCTCATATCGGACGAACCCTATGACAAGATTGTCTATGATGGGGTGAAGGTTCCGAGCCTGCTGAAGATTTATCGCGAAAGTCTCATTGCCAACTCCTACTCCAAGACCCTGTCTATTCCGGGTGAGCGTATCGGTTTCATTGCCGTTCATCCTCAAGCGGAAGCCGTAGAAACCATGCTCGGCGGACTCATCATGTGCAACCGGATGCTCGGTTTTGTCAATGCCCCTGCCTTCATCCAGCGGGTCCTGCCGAAGGTGATCGGGTCCAGGGTGAACGTGGACAAATATGAAAGAAAACGTGACCTTCTCTGTCAGGGACTTGCCGAAAGGGGATACTCTTTCGTGAAGCCCCAAGGGGCCTTCTATCTATTCCCGAAGACCCCCATTGCCGATGACGTCGAATTTGTCCGGAGTCTGCAGAGGCGAAACATTCTCACCGTTCCGGGAAGCGGCTTCGGCTGCCCGGGTTATTTTCGAATCGCCTACTGCGTGGATGATGCGACGATTGTGAATGCCATGAAGGGTTTCGGCGAGGTGATGAGGGAATACCGTTAGAAAGGGATTATGGAAGAGGCCAGTCATGACCGGATCGCCGGGCACGAGGCCTGACCGTCGTCAGTGCCGGATCATGAAATCCCTGAAAGCGCCCGTGTAGGATGCCTCGATCAACTCAACGCCTTCGACAAGAGCACCGCTCGGCCCCTGCCGACACCAGTCAAGCATCTCCTTGATCTTTTCATCAGGACCTTCAAAGACGGCCTCCACGCGGCCGTCAGGGAGATTGCGGATCCACCCGCCGAGACCGAGACGGGTGGCCTCCCGGTGCGTCCTTGCCCGGAAGAAGACACCCTGAACAAGTCCGGAGATGTACACGTGAACCCGTTTCATGCAAATAGGCATTAGGCTTTTTGATTCGGAAATATTACTTTTCTCGCGCCTTCGCGACCAGCTTCAGAAAGGCCGCTTCGTCGAGGATGGGAAGACCGAGCTTGACAGCCCGGTCGTGCTTGGAACCCGGATCGGCTCCCGCAACGACGTAATCGGTCTTCTTTGTGACTGAAGAGGACACGTTTCCACCGAGGGACTCCACGAAATCCTTCGCCCCATCCCGGCTGAAATTCTCAAACCCTCCCGTGAAGACGAAGGTCTTACCCGCCAGGGGGGCCCCTGCTTTCACCATCCGCTCCTGCGGCCTGACGCCCGATTTCAGGAGTTTGGCGATGATTTTCCTGTTGTGGGGCTCACGGAAGAATCCGGCGATGCTCTCGGCAATGGTGGGACCGATGCCCTCGATGGCCGACAGTTCCTCGGCCGTGGCTGCAGAGATGTGCTCCAGTGACCCGAATTCCTTTACAAGGATTTTGGCTACGTGTTCTCCGACATGCCGGATGCCGAGCGCAAAAAGAAATTTTTCCAGTGGCGGGTGCTTGGACTGTACGAGGGCATCCATAAGATTCTGGGCTGATTTTTCAGCGAAGCGATCGAGTGCCAGGAGTTTTTCTTTCGAGAGCGTGTAGAGATCGGACGGGTCTTCGATGAGCCGCGCCTCCAGAAGCTGGGTGACGATCCGGTCCCCGAGCCCGTCGATATCCATGGCCCCCCGGGAGACGAAGTGCTTGATGTTCTCCCGGACCTGGGCCGGGCAGGCCAGATCGATGCAGCGGTGGGCCGCCTCACCCTCGAGCCGGACGACACGGGACCCGCACTCGGGACACCGTTCGGGCATGCGGAAAGGTTTTTCTTTTCCCGTTCGCTTCGATTCGATGACCTTGACGACCTCGGGAATGACGTCCCCGGCCCGCTGGATGATAACCGTGTCCCCGGCACGGACATCTTTTTTCCGGATCTCGTCCTCGTTGTGAAGGGTGGCCCGGCTGACGGTGACCCCGCCCACCTGAACGGGTTCCATAACCGCCACCGGGGTGAGAACGCCGGTTCGGCCCACGTTTACGATGATCTCCCTGACCACCGTTGTGGCCTGTGTGGGAGCGAATTTGACGGCCAGGGCCCAGCGGGGGCTTCGCGTGATCGTGCCAAGCCTCGACTGAAGTGCGAGGTCATCGACCTTGATGACCACACCGTCGATTTCGTAGGGGAGCTTCTCACGGAGCTCCGTCAATTGACGGTAGTATTCGATGCAGCCTCCCACGCCCCGGACCCTCTTGGCGTCGGGGTTCACATTGAAGCCCCAGCGGGAGAGGCACCGGAGAATTTCCCACTGGCCGTGGAAGGTCCAGCCGGTCACCTTCCCAATGCCATAACAGAAGATATTGAGGGGTCTTCGGGCCGTGATGCGGGAGTCCAGCTGGCGGAGGGATCCGGCCGCGGCGTTCCGCGGGTTGGCGAAGGCCGCCTCTCTTTGCTCCAGCCTTTTTTTGTTGAGCTTTCTGAATGCAGCGGTTTCGAGATAGACCTCTCCACGGATTTCGATGCGGTCGGGGACACGCTCCCCCGAAGCGGCCATCCGCAGGGGGAGGGCGTGGACGGTTCTTAAATTCTGCGTGACGTCTTCCCCGGTGAACCCGTCCCCGCGGGTCGCCCCCACGACGAAGGAGCCGTTTTCGTAGATGAGGTTGACGGCCACGCCGTCGATCTTGGGTTCTGCGACGTAATGGAATTCTTCCTCGGCATGAAGGAGTCGCTTGACGCGCCCGTCGAATTCGGAAATTTCCTCCTCCGTGAAGGCGTTGGCCAGGCTGAGCATGGGGCTTAAGTGGCTGACGGTGCTGAACTTGTCGAGAGGGGCCGCACCGACGCGCCGGGTGGGAGAGTCTGTCCGGTCGATGTCGGGGAATTGCTCTTCCAACTCTACGAGCTCCTTCATGAGGAGGTCGTATTGTGCATCGGAAATTTCCGGGTCATCGAGTTGATAGTAGCGACGGTTGTGGTAGTGGATGAGCTCTCGGAGTTCTTTTATCCTTTTGAGGGCTTTTGCTCTTTCCATTATTTGACGAGTTTGAGCGGCGGCTTCCCCTTGGGGGGGGTGTCCACGGGTTTGGTGTGCTGGGCCTGGAGAATCCGTTCATTGAAGATGTGATTTTTGACGCGAACGGAGTTAATGATGAAGAAAATGATAACCGATCGCTCCCATTCTTTTGTCGGCTCGAACTTTTCCATCTTCAGCTTGTATTTTTCCCACAGGCTGGTGAGCGACGCCTCGTCGAGCGCCAGGATCTTATCGGCCATTTTTTCCAACGTTGTTTCAAGCATTTGATGACCTCTAAAAAATCGCTCCATTACTATAATATGCCTGCAAAGAAAAAGTCAAACGAAAGCTCCCCGCAGACAGGGGCATCGCTTCAGAGAACGTCCATCGGGAAGATGGTGAAATGCCAAAAAAGACTTGTCTTTTTGAACTCCCGATATATAATTTCAGAGCATTTGAAGGAGCGGCCCCTTTGAAAGTCGGTGTTCTTTCGGATACCCATCTCAGCGGTTACAGCGAGAGGCTGGCTG
>JAPLJU010000223.1 GCA_026388445.1 Deltaproteobacteria bacterium | reverse complement strand
TCCTCGGCCACATCGGTCCAGCGTTCGTAGGCGTCGGCAACGGCAAAGCTCCAGCCGCCCCGGATGTTGGCGCAGTACAGGCTGTCCACTTCCGCTGCCACACGCTGAACGGCGCTTGAGCTTCCCGTCGGAACAGCAACGATGATCTCCCGCGCCCCGCTCTTCTTCAAAGCCTCCACGCCCACGAGGAGAGTGAATCCCGAGGCGAGACCGTCGTCGACCAGGATAACCTTTTCTTTGATGAGATCCGGATAGGGCCGGCTCCCGCGAAATCTGTCAACACGGCGTTCCACCTTTTTGACCGTGGCGGCCTTTCCCGCCTCGATCTCCTCTTCAGAGAGGCGGAGCCGGGGCAGAAGATCACGGTTCAGCCGGGTCGTGCCGTCGAAGGCCACGGCGCCGTATCCCGCTTCGGTGTTCCAGGGCAGGGTGATCTTGCTCACCACGGCCACATCGAGCGGGAGGAGAAGCTTACGGGCCAGAACAGCCGCAACAGGAATTCCGCCGGCGGGAATCGCCATGATCAGCGTCTGAGAGGATCGATAGTCCTCGAGCATGCCCGCGAGGATCTCACCGGCATGGGCCCGGTCACGGAAGACGTGAAGTCGATCACGAAGCCCCGGAACCTCCGACACACGGCTGGTCATCCTTCTTTCCATGAATGTACATTGTCCCGTTTCCTTCCCCCTTGCCTGGAGGGCGAAAGGTTATTATCTTTATCTTAGTATAGCATTTAAATAATGAGACGAACATGATCATAAAGTCCGGAGGCGTGAAAGATTCCTCCCCCGAGACCGTCCGTATCCGCGAGGTGGAGTGCCGATCCCTTCTGAACAAATCGGGTCTGGCTGACTACGCCGTCAACTGCTATTCGGGATGCGGGCACGGCTGTTGCTACTGCTACGCCCGCTTCGCAACCCGTTTCTCACATTCCGGTGAGGCCTGGGGGGGCTTTGTTGACGTGAAGATAAACGCCCGGACCATCCTCGAGAAGGAAATAAAGCGAAGGCGTGTGGGCCGGGTCTTCATAAGCTCTGTGTGTGACGGCTGGCAGCCCGCCGAGTCAAGATACGGCCTCTCCGGTCAGTGCCTGGAATTACTTCTCCGCCACGGATTCCCCGTCACCATCCTGACGAAGAGTGCCCTCATCCTTCGTGACCTTGATCTTCTCGAGGGAAAGCCCGACGTCGAAATAGGCGTGACGGTGACAACACTGAATGAGGAGGTGCGGAAACTCATTGAGCCCGGGGGTGCCCCGGCGAAAGATTGCTTCCATGTCCTCGAGGAGGCCCGCCGAAGGGGGATCGCGACCTATGCCTTCGTGGGGCCGCTGATGCCGGGTCTCTCGGATACCGAGGAGAATCTCTCGGGTCTTCTGAAAGAAATCAAGGTAGCCGGTGCGGCGTATTTTTACATCGACCGCTTGAACCTCCGTTTCGGCGTCTGGCCGGCGGTCAGGACGCTTCTCGAAAAGCATTATCCACACCTGTTAGATGGCTGCCGGAAGGTCCTTTTCAATGCCCCCGACCGCGAGGCCTATACCCTGCGTCTTACATCGATGGTGAGGAGAATCGCGAGGAAGCAGGGAATCGAGGACCGGATGATGCTTTGCTTCTGAAAGGAGCCGCTTCGGGGGTCTCTTATCCCTTTTTCTTTGCGGGGAGGAGCGACAGGACCGCCTCCAGGGTATCGGCCTCTTCTGGTCGCTTTTCCCGGATGCGGAGGATGCGGGGGAAGCGGACGGCCACACCCGATTTATGGCGCGATGACCGCTGAATACCCTCGAAGGCAATCTCGAAGACAAGGGCCGGTGTCACCGACCGCACGGGTCCGAATTTCTCCAGGGTGTTCCGTCGGATGAAAGAATCTACCCGGCGGATTTCTTCATCGCTCAACCCCAAATAAGCCTTTGCCACGGGGACGAGCGTTCCTTCATGCCAGACACCGAAGGTGTAATCGGTGAAAAGACCTGCCCGCCGCCCGTGACCGGGTTCCGCGTAGAGGAGGACCGTGTCGAGGGTGAGGGGGTTGACCTTCCACTTCCACCAGTCCCCCCGGTGTCTGCCTGTCCGGTAGGGGGAGCTCAGTCTTTTGAGCATGAGTCCCTCTGCAAGAAGTTCCCTGCTTTTACCCCATGCCTCTGCGAGGTCCCGCCATGAAAGCGCTCCGAGGACCGGGGAGATAAGAAGAGGTCCCTCCCGGGACCAACCCGCAGCCAGGGCCTCGAGCTTCCGCCGGCGCTCCGCGAGGGCTTCGCCGCGGAGATCCTGCCCTTTTCCTTCGAGAAGATCGAAAGCCATGAAGACGACGGGGGTTTCACCGAGGATTTTCTCTCCCGGCCTCTTCCGGCCAACCCTTTTCTGAAGGCTGCTGAAGGGAAGGGGCGACCCCTCTTTCCAGGGCAGGATCTCGCCATCAAGCACGGTGCCTTCGGGGATCGCCTCCCCCGCTTCCTCCATTTCCGGGAACCCCCCGGTAATGAACTCTCCGCCTCGTGACCATAGCAAGATCTTTCCGCCCCGCCGCATCAACTGAGCGCGGATCCCGTCCCATTTCCATTCGGCCTGCCATGTGTCAACGGGGCCCAGGGATTCGGGTTCTCCCTCCAGGGGATAGGCGAGGAAGAATGGGAAAGGCCGGCTCAGGTCATCGGCATCGGACCCTGTGGAGAGGAGACTTCTGTAGGCATCGGCCGTCGGGTTCCAGGATCCGGAAAGCCGACCGGCAATAATGGATGTATCGATCCCGCTTAGTTCCGAAAGGGCCCGGATGAGCATCATCGTTGAAACACCCACGCGGAAAGTCCCCGTGATGAGCTTGTTGAAAACAAATCGCTCTTCCTCGGCAAGTTCCCGCCAGGCCTGGAGGATAGCCCTGCGCTTTTCCTCCTCAGCGGCTTTCCGGAGGGAAAGGAGTCTTTCTTCGACCCAGGTGTGGAGGGGCAAGTTGCTTGTGCCGGAAGACGGAGGGAGGATGAGCGCGATGGTCTCGGCGAGATCACCCACCGCCTCGTAAGATTCATCGAGGAGCCAGTCGGGAATCTCTGCTGCCTCGCCGGCCCAGGCACGGAGCTTCCGCGCCTGGATCAATCGTTTGGCCTTCCCACCGCTTAAAAAGTAGACGGCCCACGCCGCGTCGGCCGGTGTTGTCTTCTCAAAATACCGCTTGAGCGCCGAAACCTTCCCGGTGGTCTTCGTCGTCCGGTCGAGTTCTTCGTAGAGATTCGCAAAAGCCTTCATAAACCTCTCACAACTCACAACTGACAACTCACAACCGAGGCTGGAGGCCAATTGGCCTCGACGGCCAAAGCCTTTGACGAAAAAGTAGCCTGTCCCCTTTTTTACGGCTGTTTTATCTTGTATGTCAGGTCTTACTAATCACTATCCACTATCCACTTGTATGTTAAATTCCTGTCTCAAAGTTGAAAGTTTATGTTAAACGTTCTTCCATCAGGCTGTTCACGTCGTGG
>JAPLJU010000194.1 GCA_026388445.1 Deltaproteobacteria bacterium | reverse complement strand
TTTTGTTTTTGAACCCGCTCGTTGAATTCCTTGATGATCTCTTTTTGTTTGGTTCGGTATTGGTTGATGATGATTTCGGAGTCCTTCTTGAATTCATCGCTCTCAAAGATCAGGGGAATTTCTTTTCTTAGATGGGCGAGGAGTTCATCCATTTCGGTTTGAAATTTCTTTCCCACACCGGCGGGAAGCGTGATCACGCGCGGCATGTCCGTATCTCTGAAATTGTTCACGTAACAGATGTCGTCGGGAACCTTTTTCTTGAGATCGATCTGATTGAGAAGATTTTTGATGGTGGTGAGCTTTCCCGTTCCTTCCACACCGGAGGCATAGATGTTGTAGCCCGGGCTCGAGATCTCCAGACCCATGACGATCGCCTTGCGGGCCCTTTCCTGACCGATGATCCCGTCTGATTTTTCGCAGTCCTGCGTTGTTTCAAAACCCAGCGTATCCGGATTGCAAATCCACCGCATTTTGCCGACGGGGAGTTCCTCTATCATGAGTGCTTTTCTGGCCATGTCACTGCCCCTGCTTGTGTTTTTTAAGGACTTCAAAATGCGCGTATCCTCCATATAATTCATGCTTTTTTAATTGTCCATCTTTTTATCCCGCGTCCGCTGGTCGGGCTCATAAAGATGTCGACTTTGACCCGCCGTGCTTCTTGTTCGCGCGGTTCGAGTTTAGGCGCTTGGTTCAGGGTCTCTGAGGTGGGCCTGCGAGGCCTGCTCTTTCCATGGAAAGAGGGGACAAAGAGGGTATACAAAGACACGTGAAAAGAGGCGAATCTCCGGGAGGGCATGCGGTGAGGTTTATTCGCCCGAGAGTTTTGCAAATTCTCGCAGAAGCTCCTCCTGCTTTTTTGTCAGGTTGACGGGGATCTTGACGATGAGCTGAATGACCTGATCCACCAGCCCGAAGCCCTTCTGGTGCTGGACGACTTTACCTTTGAGGAGGAGGATCTTGCCTCTCTGCGTTCCTTTGGGCACCTTCACCGTCTCTGTTCCCTCGAGCGTCTGGACGCTGATGCTGCCGCCGAGGGCGGCCTGCGTGATGGAGATGAAAACCTGGCAGAGGATATCATCGCCGTCCCTCTCAAAGAAGTCGTGAGGTGTCACATGGATGAAAATGTAGAGGTCGCCGCTGGGCCCGCCGAACTCCCCCTCTTCCCCCTCACCCCGCAGCCTTAGCCTGGAGCCGTTGTCCACCCCCGGGGGGGCTTTCACCTGGATCTTTTTCCTGACCTTTGCCTTTCCGGTGCCGAGACATCCCTTGCAGGGATTGCGGATGATCTGCCCTTGACCCCGGCACTGGGGGCACGTTGAGCTGATGGTGAAGAATCCGCTCGATTGGGTGACCTGTCCCCGCCCGGCGCATCGGGTACAGACTTCCGGACGTGTTCCTGAAGACGCACCGCTGCCACCGCAGTCCCGGCATTTTTCGAGCTTCTCGATTTCAATCTCCGTAGACTTGCCGATCACCGCGTCCATGAAGGAAATTCGGAGGTCATAACGCAGGTCCGCCCCCTGACGAACGGCGGTGCGTGTTCTCCCCCCTCTTCCCGTGAAGCCGAAGATATCCTCGAAGATGTCGCCAAAGCTGGAGAAGATATCTTCGAAGCCGGTGAAACCCCTGAAACCCGTTCCGTCGAGACCTTCGTGGCCGTAGCGGTCGTAGATTCCTCTTTTATCGGGATCGTGGAGGACTTCATAAGCCTCCGCGGCTTCTTTGAACTTTTCCTCTGCTTCCTTGTTTCCCGGGTTCCGATCGGGATGGTATTTCAGGGCAAGCTTCCGGTAGTTTTTCTTGACTTCTTCCTCAGAGGCGTTACGGCTGACACCGAGGATATCGTAATAATCCCGTCTGATCATGACTCCCGAGAGGTTCCTTCCGCAGAGATCTTTTCTTTGAGACGCTCCATTTCTTTTTCGTTTCTGCTTCTTTCGAAGGCTTGGAGGGCGAAGGCGTATTTTTTGAGTGCCAGGGCCCGTTGACCGATGCGGTTCCACTCCTCGTCGGTGGCCTCCCTGCCGAGGGCTTTCAGGATCTGTTGAAAGTCCATGACGTCCCCGCTTTCGACCGCCATTTCAAGGACTTTTTCCAGCCCTTCCCGGTAGGCGGCTTTCTGGAAAAACTCGATCGCGTCGGAGATCCGGTCTTCCTGCAGGTATCGTTCCCCCATGGATGTCAGGGTTCCGGAGGGTGTTGATTCGATGTAGAGGACCTTTTGTTTTTCCTTGTAATCAGGTAAATTCGACATTTTGGACGACGGACGCACCCCTTTGATATAGTTACTTGAACCGCCCTTAAGATAATGACCGTCCGGGGGTGTGTCAAGGAAGGGGTGGAAATTTCAGGTCATGAGACGACGGAGGGCTTCCTGGTACTTTTCTCTTGTGTTTTCAATGATTTCCTTCGGAAGCTCGGGGGCGGGCGCCTTTTGATTCCAGGGGATGGAAAGCAGGTAGTCTCTGAGAAACTGCTTGTCAAAGCTCCTCTGGGGCCGGCCTTCCCTGTAATCATCCTTGGGCCAGAATCTCGATGAGTCGGGCGTGAGCAGCTCGTCGATCAGGATGAGCTCGTTTCCAAGGAGTCCAAACTCCATTTTGGTGTCGGCGATGATGATTCCCCGCTCATCGGCAATTTCCGAAGCTCGCCGGTAGATCCGGAGGCTGATCTCGATGATCCTGGCGGCGAGAGGTTCCCCGATTGCCCTGGCCATTTCCTTGCGGGTCATCGGCAGGTCATGCTCGCCTTCGGGGGCCTTGGTGGAGGGCGTAAAGACGGGCTGCGGCAGCCTGGAAGACTCCTGCAGGCCCGCTGGGAGGCGGATACCCGAAACCGCTTTTCCCTCCCGGTAGTCCTTCCAGGCCGAGCCGCTCAGATACCCTCTCACGATGCATTCAACAGTGAGGGGCTTTGCCTTCCTGACGAGCATGCTCCTGCCTTTCAGAATATCCCGGTAGGGTGCGCAGGTCGGGGGGAAATGATCCACGTCTGTTGACAGAACGTGATTCCCGATGATGTCGGCCATCTTTTCGAACCAGAAGATCGAGAGTTTCGTGAGGATCTCCCCTTTTCCCGGTATGGGGTTCGGCATGATCACATCGAAGGCGGATATCCTGTCCGTGGCGATGATCAGGAGGCTGTCGTCGAAGGCATAAATATCCCGCACCTTTCCCTTGTTGAAAAGGTGTAATCCCCTGAGGTCGGTTTCATACAGGATGGCTTTTTTCACGTCCTGTTCCTTTTCTCAGCGCAGGAAAGGGTTGTGCTTCTTTTCATGACCGATGGTGGAAGTCGGCATTCTGCCATAGTTGTGACCGGGGAGAACCACCGTGTCGTCAGGAAGGACCAAGAGTTTTTCCCTGATCGCCTTTGCCATTGTTTTCCAGGATCCCCCGGGCAGATCGGTTCTGCCGACACTTTCCACGAACAGCGTGTCTCCGGTGAAGACGTAACCGTCCGTGTAGAGTGAGATGCCGCCCGGTGTATGACCGGGTGTGTGGAAAACGGTGAGACTGACGCTCCCGGCACGGATGATATCCCCATCTTTCACGGTGATATCAGTGGCTGGCGAATTTTTCGCCCTGAACATGTTCAGGACCATGGCCGGTGTGGAGACAAGCATATCGGCGTCTGCCTCGTGGATGATGATTTTTGCGCCCGTCTTTTTCTTCATGTCGGCGTTGCCGGATATGTGGTCTACATGGCCGTGCGTGTTGACGATATATTTTATCTCGATGCCGTTCTTTTCAGCTTCGGCGAGAATTCGATCTGTCTCCGCCGCCGGGTCGATGACTAGTCCGGACTTGCTGTCTTTGTCGCCGACAATATAGGCGAAAACGGCCATGTAACCGACCTGCAGTTGTCTCAAATACATATCATCCTCCGGGTCACGTCATGATGCCAGGAGGGCCGTGCGACCTGTGATGCCCCCCATGGCAGATGATGCCCATAGCATTCTTGCCCCGTCGAAGTCAATGCCATTCAAAAGGCTTCAATGCCTTGACAGGACGGCGCCGTAGAAACCATCTGTCCCATGGATATGGGGAAAGGACCTTAACTGCCCTCTTGCCCCGATCATCTCGCGGGGGATGGTCCCGGGCGGGTCCAGGAGTTGAAAATCGGGGTGGGATGACAGGAAGCTCTCGATGATCTGATCATTCTCCTCCGGCATGATGGTGCAGGTGCTGTACACGAGGACCCCGCCTCTTTTCACGCAGGTGGATGCACCCTTGAGGAGCGCGATCTGCAGGGGTGGGAAAGCGGACAGGGCCTCCTCCGTCAGGCGCCATTTGATTTCGGGGTTTCTTCGCAGGGTGCCAAGGCCTGAACAGGGTGCGTCCAGAAGGACTCTGTCATAAGTATCGGGCGCAGGGGTTTCGGGTAGAAGCGACACGTCGCCATGGCGCGTCTCGATGATCCTGATTCCGAGCCTCCGGGCGTTGGTCTTGAGGGCATGAATCTTCTTCACGTTCAAGTCCATGGCAAGGATCTTTCCATTGTTTTCCATCCGCTCCGCCATGTGCGTCGCCTTCCCCCCGGCACCGCAGCAAAGATCGGCAATCTTCTCCCCCTGTCGGGGGCTTACGAGGTGAGCAATCAACTGGGAAGCTTCATCCTGGACATGGATCAACCCCTGTCGGAAGAGATCCAGTTGCCTGATGGGCCGGGCCAGACCGGACAGGGTGACCCAATCGGGCGAATAGGCGGTCGCCTCCGCTTTGAGACCCTCTTCCCGCAGTTTTTTCAGCACATCGTCCCGCGTTGTCTTCAGAATGTTCGTCCGGAGCACGACGAGCGGATTTTCGTTATTGGCCTGACAGAGCCTGAGCGTTTCCCCGGGGCCGAACAGGTCGATCCACCTTTTGACCAGCCAGAGCGGATGGGAGTGAACGATGGCTATGTGGAGGGCCGGGTCCCGGTTGTAATCCGGCGGCGTGATGCTCTTTCCCTTCCGGATGGCATTTCGCAGAAGGGCGTTGACGAGGGCTGCCCGTCCCGGGCGTATCTTTTTGGCCGTCTCCACGGCTTCATCGACAGCGGCATAATCCGGAATCCGGTCCAGGCAGGTGAGCTGGTAAAGGCCGATGCGAAGGACATTCTTCAGGGAACTCTCCAGGTCATCGTAAGAGCCGTCGTAAAGATTCTCCAGGATCCAGTCGAGGCGGCCTTTCATCCGGAGCGTCCCATAGACCAGATGGGTCAAAAGGCTTCTGTCTGATGGATTTTCAATGGTATCCCCGGAAAGAACCCGATCGAGGAGCGGTTCAGCAAAGGCCTGGCTCTTGTCCACCCGGTTCAGGATGTCAACGGCAACCCGCCTCGGGTTTCCTTTTCCGCTGTGATTTCTGATGGCGGACCCCCCTCTCCCTTGCGGGATTCGAGACCGAAGATAGCCGTTGGACCGGCACGGTTTATCCCGCCAGTTCGCCGCTTTCGATGCGGTGTCCCCGCAGGAACTCAACGGCGGTCATCCGTTTTTTGCTTTCCAGCTGCAACTCCCGGATCTCCAAGTAACCGTTCTTTGCTGCGATCCGAAGTCCACCGGGCGTTTTGATGATCGTCCCGGGCCTCTCGGCTACGGGTGCTTCGATAGCTCCCGCTGAAAAGATCTTCATCATCTTCCCCAGTAGGTAGGTGTAGGCACCCGGCGTCGAACTGAGGCCGGCTATGAAGTGCTTGATCTCCCGGACACCGGCATCCCACCGGATGAGGCCGTCTTCTTTCTTCAACCGCGGGGCGTTAGAGGCCTGTGCCGGATCCTGCGGTCTTCTATGAATCTTTCCCTGCAGAAGGCCTTCGATCGTCTCTGCCAGGACCTCCGCCCCCATGAGGGCGAGGCGGTCATGGAGCCGGTCGAAATTTTCGTCCGGCTCTATGACCGTTTCCCGTTGAAGGAGGATATCCCCCGTGTCCACGCCTTCATCCATCATGATGGTTGTGACCCCTGTTTCTAGCTCCCCCCTGATGAGGGCCCACTGGATCGGGGCCGCCCCCCTGTATTTCGGAAGGAGGGAGGGATGAACATTGATACAGCCCATGCGAGGGAACTGGATCACCTCCTTTGGCAGGATCTGACCGAAGGCCACCAGGACGACCATGTCCGGGGCAAGCGTCCGGAAGGTCTGGACGAAATCAGGGTCGCGAACACGCTCGGGTTGAATGACGGGCAGTTGGTGACGCTCCGCGATGTCCTTTACGGGTGGTGCCACGAACTGTCTTCCCCGACCCTTGGGCCGATCCGGTTGTGTGACGATCCCGATGACGGAATGACCGCCTCTGATGAGGGCTTCAAGGGAGGGATGGGCGAATTCCGCCGTTCCCATAAAGAGAATTTTCGGTTTCACCATGACATCTCCAGGCGAAAGGATTTGAACGTATTATATCCTCTGTGCATTTTTTCAAAGCGGGGACTACATGAAATTCACGGGATCCACGTCCACCTTGATATCGCAGCCGGATGCCTTTACGGTCGAGAGAATCTGTTTCGTCAGCTGCTGCAAAAGGCGCACGCTCTGCCCCTTGAGCAGGATCTGCCACCGGTGCCTGCCTCTGATCCTGGCAATGGGCGCCTCGACGGGCCCGATCAGCGAGATACCTTGAAGCCCCTTGTGCGACTGGAGGAGATTTCGGGCCGTTTCGGCAATCCATTCT
>JAPLJU010000303.1 GCA_026388445.1 Deltaproteobacteria bacterium | reverse complement strand
CAATGTGGGCATCAAATTTAACCTGTGCGGAAGCAACAACGCCTACTCCGCTGCCTGTGCCTCAGGAACAGTGGCCATAGGCTACGGGTTCAAAGCCGTGCGGTCCGGCGAACTGGAGGTCGCTCTGGTGGGTGGAGTGGAGTACCTGCGCGATGATTATGGCGCCGTATTTCTAGGTTTTGATGCCGTTAGAGCCCTGGCCAACAACAATGACAATCCAGACAAAGCCAATCGCCCCTTTGACAAGGATCGAACCGATTTTCTCTTCAGCGAAGGAGGGGGAGCGGTCCTCGTGATTGAAGATCTTGAACGCGCTCAGAAACGCGGCGCAAAGATCTATGCCGAGATCCTCGGATATGCGGAGACGTGCGACGGCTTCAACATCATGATGATGGAGAGCAGCGGCACCCAGATCACGCGGATGCTCCAACTCGCCTTTGCCGACGCGGGGATATCAGAAGAGGAAATCGATTACATCAATGCCCATGGAACCGGAACCCGTTTGAATGACGAGACAGAGACGGCAGTCATCGAAAAGGTCTTCGGCAAGAAAGTTCTTATCAATTCCACGAAATCCCTCATCGGTCACACTCTGGGAGCTTCCGGAGCCATAGAGGCCCTGGTCACAGCTCTCAGCATTCATCACAAGACGACTCACGGGTGCCGGAACCTCGAAAATCCTATGAAGGATTTGAACTTCGTCACCAAGGTGGACTCCTACCCCATCCGAACCGGCCTTTCCCAGTCCTTCGGCTTCGGCGGCCACAACGCCGTCCTCGTCCTCCGTGAGTATCAGTGACTCAGGAGATAAAGGATTTGGTAATCGTTATCAGGGTCTTCACGATGGCGCGATAGACTTCGGACACTCATCGGAACACGATGAGGGCCATGCAAAGTCGGCCGTATGGTTAGAAGCCGCGAGGGTCGTCTTGACACCTAGGGTCACTCTCAATATACTCTCGCCCGGAAAAGACCGCTTCTCATCGACCAACTGCGAGGAATCATCCCATTGGGTATTTGGCAAGCCCGTTACCTGCTCTTATATCGGTTGATACCGGTGTGTTACTATTTGCTTCGCTTCTACCTCTCTCTTATGAGGATCAGGGTGGTCGGCGAAGAAATCGCACTGGGGTGTCTGGCCGATTATGGACGGGTGATCGTCGCCGTGTGGCATCAACGTTTTCTGCCGGCTCTGGCCTATGTCACGAAATTCAGGAACTTCGAACCCATTGTCATGATCAGCCAGAGCAGGGATGGAGAGCTGGCCGCAAGGCTAGCAGAACGGTTGGGACTCGTGCCGGTGAGAGGGTCCAGTACGAGAGGCGGAACAACGGCTCTGGCCGCTATTTTGAAGGCACTGAAAAAAAACCCGGCCGTCATCCATATCGTGGATGGACCCACGGGCCCAAAGGGTATCGTGAAACCCGGGCTCATCAGCATGGCTCAAGTATCCGGTGCCGTCATCCTGCCGGTCATTGTTTCCGTCGACAGAGCCTGGATTATGGGAAGCTGGGACCGATTCCTGGTCCCCAAACCTTTCAGCAAGGTGACCATCGAGTGGGGTCCACCCCTCTTCGTGCCCCAAGACCTGGATTC
>JAPLJU010000141.1 GCA_026388445.1 Deltaproteobacteria bacterium | reverse complement strand
CATCGGTGAGGAAACGGGCCTCATCGGGATTGCCGTCGTGATCACGCTCTTTGCGGTTTTGATATGCCGGGGATTCATGATTGCCTTCAGAGTCCCCGATCTCTTTGGAAGTCTTCTGGCCTCGGGGCTGACGATCCTGATCGGCATGGAGGCCTTTATTAATATTGCCGGGGTCATGGGGCTCGTCCCCACAAAGGGCATGGCCCTCCCTTTCGTTTCCTACGGTGGAACGTCACTGTTCATGAGCCTGGCTCTGGTGGGTATCCTGTTGAATTTGTCCACCTACCAGAAATCGAATTTCCGTGAGGCTCCAAAGTGAAGGTGATCATCGCAGGCGGAGGCACAGGCGGTCACCTCTTCCCCGGCGTGGCCGTAGCTGAAGAGTTTATGAGGCGGGATAACACAAACAAGATCCTCTTCATCGGAACGAAAAAGGGGGTCGAGGCCGCGATCCTGCCGGGGCTGGGATTTGAACTGGCCACCCTGGACGTGGCGGGCATCAAGGGCAAAGGACTCCGGGACATGGCGAAGGCCCTCTGCAAAATCCCGCAGAGCCTTGGCCGGTCCTTCAGGATCGTCCGGGACTTCGGACCGGATATCCTGATCGGTGTGGGCGGTTACGCATCGGGCCCGGCGGTCCTGGTGGCCCACTGGATGGGAGTCAGGACCGCCGTCATGGAGCAAAACGCCATCCCGGGGATCACCAACAAGCTCCTGGGGCGCTTCGTGGATCGGGCCTTTGTGTCCTTTGAAGAAACGAAAAAGGCCTTTCCTGAAGACAAAGTGCTTTTAACCGGAAACCCCATCCGGGCGGACTTTTTGAGGGACATGGAGAAGAACGAAGGGAAAAGTGAACGTTTTACACTCCTCGTCTTCGGCGGAAGCCAGGGGGCTCACCGGATCAACATGATTTTTCTCGAGGCCCTGAAGTTCCTGAAAATGGACCGGACAAAACCCCGGATCATCCACCAGACAGGGGGGGCCGACTTCGAGACGGTGAAGCGAGCCTACGGGGAACTCGGCATGGAGGCCGACGTGAGACCTTTTATCCAGAACATGCCGCAGGTGTTCCGGTCCGTCGATCTTCTCATCTGTCGGGCCGGCGCGACGTCCATCGCGGAAATCACAGCCAGCGGAAAGGCAGCCATCCTGATCCCCTTTCCCTACGCCGTGCATGACCACCAGACGAAAAACGCCGAGATCCTTGCACGGGCGGGCGCTGCGATCCTGTCCCTTGAGAAGGACCTCACCGCCGAAGGGCTTGCCCGGATCATTGACGACCTCTGCAATGACCCCCGGCGACTCCGGGAGATGTCGGAAAAATCCCGGGCCCTGGGCAATGTCCGCGCCGCGTCGGACATCGTGGACGAGTGCCTGAGGCTTGTGGCAGCATAAAGCAAAAAACAGGAAGAGAAGACACGATGGAAAACCACAGACAGCGCGCTTCGATGCAACGGAAGATCCAACACATCCACTTCGTCGGTATCGGCGGTATCGGCATGAGCGGCATCGCCGAGGTCCTCGTCAACCTGGGTTACCAGGTGAGCGGTTCGGACCTTCAGGAGACGGACCTGACGCAGAGGCTCGCGTCGATGGGTGCCCGTGTTTTTTACGGCCACCGCCAGTCCAACCTTCACGACGCGGACGTGGTGGTGACCTCCACGGCAGTGAAGGCCGACAACCCCGAGGTCCTGGAGGCTCATTACCGGAGCATCCCGGTGATCCCGCGGGCGGAGATGCTGGCGGAGCTTCTGAAGATGAAGTTTTCCATTGCCGTTTCGGGGATGCACGGCAAAACGACCACCACCTCCATGATCGCCACGCTCCTCGCCCACGGCGGGCTCGACCCCACCGTGGTGATCGGCGGGAAGCTGGCCAGTATCGGCAGCAACGCTCGTCTAGGCAACGGCGAAGTGATCGTGGCCGAGGCCGATGAGAGTGACGGCTCCTTCCTGAAACTGGGCCCCTCCATCGCGGTGATCACGAATATCGACCGTGAACATCTCGACTATTACCGGGGCATCCAGGACATCAAGGAGGCCTTTCTGAAGTTTGCCAACCTCGTCCCCTTTTACGGCTCCACCATCCTGTGCATGGACGACGAACACGTCCGCGATATCCTCCCGGGGATCAAGCGCAGGACCATCACCTACGGGATCACCAGGGCGGCGGACTACCAGGCAAGGAACATCAGCTCCGCGGGAGCATCCTCACGCTATGACATATACTACCGCGGCGAAAAGTTGGGGGAGATCCAGTTGAGCGTGCCGGGTCTTTTCAATGTCTACAACTCCATGGCGGCCGTTGCGGTCGGCCGGGAGCTCGACATGGATTGTTCCACGATCCATGAGGGGCTCAAGACCTTTGTCGGCGTCCACCGCAGACTCGAGGTGAAGGGACGGGTCAAGGACATCACCGTCGTCGACGATTACGGCCATCACCCGACGGAGATCGTGGCGACCCTCGCGGCAGCGAAACAGGTCTGGAAGGACCGGCTCATCGTCGTCTTCCAGCCGCACCGTTACACCCGGACCAGGGCCCTCTTCAAAGAATTCCTGACGGCCTTTTACGACGCCGACGTTCTCGTCATCATGGACATCTATGCCGCCAGTGAAGCCCCTATCGAGGGTGTGAACAGTCAGAATCTCTTCGAGGGCATTCAGAACAAGGGACACAAGCACGTGAAGTACCTGGCCGGGCCCGACCGGGTGGTGGATTACCTCCTGGAGATGGCCAGACCGGGCGACGTCATCATCACCCAGGGCGCGGGGAATGTCTGGCGGGTGGGAGAAGAATTTCTCAAGAAAGCGAAGGAGAAATACCGGTAGGACGACATGCGGGAAAAATGGCGGGAGCAGCTTCATAAATTGAGGGGCGTGAAGGTTCTTTTCGATGAACCCATGCATCTTCACACCTCCATCGGCGTGGGTGGCCGGGTCGACGCGCTTATCTACCCGGAGAGCGCAGAGGTCCTCCGGGAAGTCGTCACAACACTGACGGCACGTGAGGTCACTTTTGTGCCCGTGGGAAACTGCACCAACCTCATTGTAAGGGACGGGGGCTTTCGCGGGGCCATTGTCGCCCTGAAGCATTTGCGGACACTTTCGCTCTCGGCGCGTGACGGAAAGGACGCGGTGATCTACGCCGAAGCCGGCTTATCGCTCTCCGAGCTCGTGACCTTTGCCGTGCAGGCGTCTCTCACGGGCATGGAATTCTGCGCGGGCATTCCCGGCAGTGTGGGCGGTGCCGTACGGATGAATGCCGGCGCCTACGGAAGTGAAATGAAAGACATCCTCTCCAGGGTCTCGATGATCAACGGCCAGGGTCGCGTCCGCTTTCTCGAAAGGGCGGCGCTTCGTTTTTCCTACCGGAACCTCGAGCTTCCCGGGGGATCGCTGATCACCGGCGCCGACTTCCGTCTCGTCGAGGGCGACCGGAAGACGATCGAGGATCGAGTCGCTGATATTTTGAAGACGCGATGGTCCAAGCACCCACTCCAATATCGAAATGCAGGATCCATCTTCAAGAACCCTCCGGGGATGCCTGCGGGACAGATCATTGACGAGGCGGGTCTCAAGGGCCTGCGGGTGGGAGACGCCGAAGTTTCAACCCAGCATGGCAACTTCATTGTCAACCGGGGACGTGCAACGGCAAAGGATATCCTGTTGCTCGTCGAACTTGTGCGTCAGCGGGTTTTCGAG
>JAPLJU010000208.1 GCA_026388445.1 Deltaproteobacteria bacterium | reverse complement strand
ACCGGGCCAGGGGTGCTGTTCGAGGACGGCCCTGCTCTCCTCGGCCAGCCGGGGCTTTTTCTTACCGGCAAGCTCGCTGAACTTTTCGAGAAAATGTTCGGCCAGATAAAGGATGTCTCCCCTGCGTTCACGAAGGGGCGGTATCTTGACGGGGATCACATTGAGCCGGTAAAAGAGATCTTCCCGAAAGGTCTTATCGGCGATCCGTTTCTTCAAATCGGCATTGGTCGTCGCGATGATGCGCACATCCACGGACACGGGGGCCTTCCCGCCGAGCCGGTCGATTTCTGATTCCTGGATCGCCCGGAGAAGCTTCGCCTGAAGCTGCATATCCATTTCGCTGATTTCATCGAGAAGCAGGCTCCCCCCGTCGGCGAGTTCAAACTTTCCGACACGCCTCTGCGCGGCACCCGTGAAGGCCCCTTTTTCATACCCGAACATCTCGCTTTCGAGAAGATTGGCCGGGATGGCGGCACAGTTGACCGCCACGAAGGGTTTGTGCCGCCGGGGACTCACCCGGTGAATGAAGCGGGCGAGCAGTTCCTTGCCCGTGCCGCTGTCTCCCTGAATAAGAACGCTGGCGCGGCTCTTGGCAACACTCTTCAGAAGCTCCAGAATGGACTGTATCTTCGCATCCCTTGTGAGGATCTCTCTTGCCCCGCCGGGGTGCGCGGAAGTCTCTTCCTCCGCAGAGGGATGGGTGCGCATGTCGAGGACGTTTTTCACGACCAGTTCCAGATCGTCCAGTGAAAAAGGCTTCATGATGAAGTCTGCGGCCCCTTCCTTCATCGCCTCCACGGCGGTGTTGACGGTTCCGTATGCCGTAATGACGATGACAGGCGTTTCAGGGGAGGCGGCCTTGACACTTTTCAGGACATCGATGCCGTTCATTTTAGGCATGCGGATGTCGGTGATCACCATCTCGAAGCCGCCTTTTTTAAACTTCCCCAGGGCATCCATGCCGTCGTTGGCTGTCTCCACGGCGTGACCGCAGCTGACCAGGGACTCCGAGAGGGCCATCCGCATGGAGGGATCGTCATCGACCACTAAAATGGGCTTTCTTTTCATCTGGGGCGATCAACCTTTCATCAGCGCTTTCTTCTTCCGGCGTTCGGACCCGACCTGTCCGTGGCGTTTCGTCTGCAGCACATGGACCGCGAGGGGGAGCAGGATACTGAAAAGGGTCCCCCCGCCTTCACGGGACTCCACGTCAATGAACCCCCCGTGCATATCGATGATGCTGTGCACGATGGCCAGCCCGAGCCCTGATCCCTTTTCCCTCGTGCTGAAGAAGGGATCGAAGATCTTCACGAGGTGCTCGGCGGGGATGCCGATACCGGTATCGGAAAACCGGACTTCAACGAGGGGCTCCACGGCGGGGCGGTTTTCAGCGGTCCCGATCATCCTCGTTTCAATCTCGAGCGCGCCACCGCCGGGCATGGCCTGGAAAGCGTTGAGGATGACGTTCAGAAAAACCTGCTTCAACATCTCCGCATCCCCCTGAACGCGGGCCATCCCCCGCGCATACTTCACGGATAAAGACACACCCTCCTGGGCAACGATCTCCTCACAGAAAGAGATG
>JAPLJU010000011.1 GCA_026388445.1 Deltaproteobacteria bacterium | reverse complement strand
TCCGTCTGGCGTGACGCCTACCCCGGGATCATGCACGCCCTTATCTTCTATGCCTTCTTCATCCTGATCTGGGGTGCCGCTGTCGACGCGTTTTCTTTCTATTCGGGTCTTCACCTGACGGGCAAGGGTTACCTCGGATTTTCATTCATCATGGACCTCTTCGGCTTCTTCGCCATGATCGGTATCATCCTGGCCGTGGATCGAAGGTACATCCGCAAGCCCGACCGTCTGGGCTACAAGGGGGAGATGGACAACCGCCCCGACGACGCGATCGTTCTGGCCCTCATCTTCCTCATCATGGTGACGGGTTTCATCGTCGAGGGCCTGAGAATCGTGGGGACGGGCGTACCCCCCTTCGAGAAGTGGGCATTCGTCGGTTTCTTCACGGCCCAGTTCTTCATCGGCATGAGCCAGGACAATATCCTGCTCTCGCATAAGCTCATGTGGTGGTTCCACGCCTTCCTCGCCATGGGATTCATCGCCTACATCCCCTGGTCCAGGCTGCTCCACATGGTGACCGTGCCCGCCAACCAGCTCATGAAGACGCTCAAACCCGTCGGCTCCCTCGAGCCGATCCGGGATTTCGAGACGGCGGAAAGCTTCGGCGTGGGGAAGCTCGATGAGTTCACCTGGAAGCAGATCTTCGACTCCGACGCCTGCACGCGCTGCGGCAGGTGCCAGGACGGCTGCCCGGCTTATCTCACGGGCAAGCACCTCTCCCCGAAGAAGCTGGTCCAGGACATCAAGGATCACTGGCTCGAGAGGGCGCCCGTTGTCTTCGCCGCCCGGCAGGCGGCGGGACCGGAGGGGACGCCGCAGATCCCCGAGCCTGAAAAATCCCTCATCAATGACGCGGTGGGTGTCGAGTCCGTCTGGGACTGCACCAACTGCATGCACTGCATGGAGCACTGCCCGGTCTTCATCGAGCATGTGCCGAAGATCGTCGACATGAGGCGCTACAAGGTCCTCATGGAAGCCGATTTCGCCCCCGAGCTTCAGCTGAGCTTCAGGAACATGGAAAACAACTCCAACCCCTGGGGCATCGGCGCCCACTCGAGGGGCGACTGGGCGAAGCCCCTGGGTGTCAAGACCATGGCCGAGGACCCGAAGGCGGAGTACCTCTGGTACGTGGGATGCTCCGGGTCCTTCGACGACCGCGGCAAGAAGGTGTCAGAGGCCCTGGCGAAGATTCTCAAGGCGGCGGGCGTCAGTTTCGCCATCCTCGGAACCGAGGAGAGCTGCTGCGGGGATTCCGCCATGAGGGGCGGGAACGAGTACCTCTACCAGGCCTTGGCTCAGGCGAACATCGAGATCATGAAAGGCTACGGGGTGAAGAAGATCTTCACGGCCTGCCCGCACGGGTATAACTGCCTCAAGAAGGACTACGCCCAGCTCGGCGGCGAGTACGAGGTCTACCATCATACCGAGATTCTGGCGGACCTCATTGCCAAGGGGAAGATCACGATGAAGAAACCCGTCGAGGGTGTCTTCACCTATCACGACTCCTGTTTCCTCGGGCGCTACAACAAGGTTTACGATCAGCCCAGGAAGTGCCTCACCTCCATCCCGGGGCTCAAGTTCGTTGAGATGGAGAAAAAGCTCGACAAGGGCTTCTGCTGCGGAGCTGGTGGATCCAGGATGTGGATGGAGGAGCACGGCGATAGGATCAATAACGCCCGGACCGACATGGCCATCGCCACGGGCGCCGACCGGATCGCCGTGGGCTGCCCCTTCTGCCTGACCATGATGAGCGACGGGATCAAGGACCGGAACATGGAGGAAAAGATGGCCGCGAGGGACATCGCCGAGCTCGTCTGGGAGGCCATGGATTTGAAGCAGTAACCGTCACCAGCCAGTTTCACGGTGAATTGTAATAAAAATTAAATAGTTGAAAAGAAATCCCCGGCTCAGGCAAGTCGGGGATTTTTTTATAAAAAAACTTTCCTTCTCCGCAAAATTCTTATATATATAAAAAAAATTCGCACGACAAGGAGGTGATCCGGAGACTGAAGGAAAACAGCAGGAAGCTTTGATATTGGGTTATATACATCAGAAATAAAACATCTCATCTTCATTTGTTCAGGTAACGGAAATCTCTGGAAAAGGAGGGGTTATATGAAAAGAAAAACGTTACTCTGGATCTTTCTTTCCACTTCGCTCGTCGTCCTGATGAGCGCCGGATCCGTCTTCGCCGCAGGCTTTGCCCTCTACGAGGGAGGCGCGCGGGGGCTCGTCCTCGGCGCGGGTCTCACCGGCTCTGCCGATGACCCTTCGGCCGTGTTCTACAATCCTGCAGGGATCACACAGCTTAAAGGCATCCAGACGATGATCGGCGTCACGGCGATCAATCCGGTCATGACCGTCACGACGGTTGGAAACTTTGCAATCGCAGCGACCCCGACGATAACAGGCACCACCTCAAGGGAAACCGACATGGAAGACAACTGGTTTTTCCCGCCCCACGCCTACTTCACCCAGCAGATCAACGACAAACTCTGGTGGGGCGCGGGAATCTTCAGCCGTTTCGGTCTTGGGACCGAATTTGAGAACTCATGGCCCGGCAGGTTTAACAGCACTAAGGCCAAGATCAACACACTGGAGTTTAATCCGAACATCGCCTACAAGATCAATGATACGCTCTCCGTTGCCGCGGGCTTGAGCGTCATGTGGTTCCAAGCTAATCTTCAGAGACAGCTGGATACGAGGGCCCTGGGTGTGGGTGAAACCCATTTTGAGCTTGACGGCGATTCCTATGGATATGGATGGAATGTCGCTCTCCACTGGAAGCCATTGGATTGGTTATCCACCGGCATTACCTATCGAAGCAGGGTGAAACAGGAGTTGTCGGGAGATGTGACGACGAGTCAACAGCTTCGAGGTACTCCTGTGGGTAATCTTATTAGTATGGGTGGCGAAGCGGATATCAATCTTCCATCCGAGGTCTTCTGGGGTGTGAACTTCAAGGTCCTCAAGAACCTGAGCCTCGGCGGCGGGATCTACTGGACGGAATGGAGCACCTTTGATCAGCTCCAGGTCAGGTTTGACCAGCCCTTCAGAGGGAGTACCACATCAACCACGCGAAAGGATTGGGACAACGTATTCCGCTACATGATCGGTATGGAGTGGAACGTGACGAACAATTGGGACCTCCGTCTCAGTTATGCCTACGATGAAGCACCGGAACCTGACGAGCATGTCGATTACCTGCTGCCCGACAACGACCGCCAGCAGTTCACCATCGGTTGCGGCTACCACAACGGGCCGTGGCTCGTCGATCTTGCCTACATGTACATCATGTTCGAGGATCGCGATGTGACGGCAAGGCCGGCTGACTACGTTCTCGCGGGCAAGTTCGAAGGCTATGCACATCTCATCGGCCTCAGTTTCGGTTACAAGTTCTAAAATTACCGATCGGCATATAAAAAAGCCCGGAAAGCGCCGGGCTTATTTAAATGCCGATCGGTAATTTTAGAACTTGTAACCGAAACTGAGGCCGATGAGATGTGCATAGCCTTCGAACTTGCCCGCGAGAACGTAGTCAGCCGGCCTTGCCGTCACAT
>JAPLJU010000117.1 GCA_026388445.1 Deltaproteobacteria bacterium | reverse complement strand
GGCCACGACGTGGATTTCGGCCTGCTCGAATTTCTCCGCAATCTCCAGCAAAAACCTGTTTTCAGGAACATCTTCGATGTACAGGGCGTCGCCGTCGAGGCTATTGTACTTCGCGATGCTCCAGGCATCGCGCTCGATGACCTCGGTCATGGCGTGAAAGACGGCTTCCTCCATGGTGTTGCCCGAGGCAAGGCCGTTCGTGTGCGTGTTAAGCACGGAAATTTCGTCCAGGCGATAAGGATGGAAGACCTCACAGGCAGGGACCAGTATTTCCTCGTCCCGGGCGATGTCGTGGCCCCACATCCAGTGGATGGGGCTTTCGGGCGTGTATTCACTGTAGGGCGAAAGGACGAGGTCACGCGGATCGAGGACGTTAAATTGTGTCCTCAGGCCGTTGAAACTCCCGTGTATGAGCTTATCCCGGTATTCATCGCGATACTCCGAGGAGTACCTCTCTATGGACTCCACCGTGAGCGATACCTGGGCCTGGATTTTGGATGCGCCTTTTCCCGTGTGGAAGGTCTTCGAATTATCCGGCCTGATGCGATAGCAGGTGAAAACGGGAATGCCGGTCCGGTCGATGTAAGTTGCCTCCTGGAAGTCTTTCATCCCGAGGAGATCTTTCATCCCCTCGACAAAGTGAAGCGTGGAATCGGGGGGCCTGTGCCGGTGTGTTTCAAGGATGTAGGCCTTGGGGCAGAACTTCAGCGTGATCTTGGACATCGTTTCCCTCGTTAAATTCGGAGAGTCATTATCCTCAAAGGCAGAGCGAAAGTCAATGAAAGAGGGAGTCGTCCGTGCCTTTGAAGGACTACAGCGGAACAATTTTCCGGATTTATTTTGCCCGGCAACCTTTGTGAGGCGTTGAGCACCAATGTGATAAAAAAAGAAATTTCGGGTGCGCGGAGAGCCAGAAATCGACGATATAGAAAGCCAATTTGACCTGAAAGTCACGCAAATGGCCACCATCAAGGCTTTTCAGGATTGAAGTGCCTCAAACGCTTGAAATTCTTGCTTGACAAACAGTTTCAAATATGTAAATGGGCAGAGCGACGTGACTACCCTGGCGGCTGTTGCTCTCTAGATGGCATCGATTTAGCATTTTTCAGGATGCCCGTGACGGCTAAAGAGTTTAATTAACGCCTCAGCCACGAAGAGAGTTCTATCGATTATGTTTTTTTGTTCCAAAACCGTATACAAAGGTCGGCGTTGTTCAGGTCTTTCTGTCATCGTTTTTCTCCTGACCGTCCTTTCCTTATTGCCTTTTTTTATACCCACCGCGCAAGCCGCGCAGATAACCCTCGCCTGGGACCGTAACGCGGAGTCCGACATCGCGGGATACATCGTTTACTATGGTTATAGAAGCAGGTACTACACCGAATCCATCGATGTGGGTAACTGGCCCTCTGTCATGATCTCGGGTCTCGTCAACGGTGAGACATACTATATTTGCGTTACCGCTTACGACTCGCAAAGAAACGAGAGCGACTTCTCGGGCGAGATCATGTATACTGTGCCTGAGGGTGCGTCACCGGGGGATTCAGGCAGTTCAGGTGGTTCCGGAGGTTCCGCCGGCGGGGGAGGGTGCTTCATCGCCACGGCCGCCTACGGAAGCTTCATGGAGCCCGAGGTTCTCCTTCTCAGGAAATTCCGGGACGACCATCTCCTGACAAATGCCGCAGGCAGGATCTTTGTGAGCTTATACTACAGTCTCTCACCGCCCCTTGCCGATCTCATCCGCAAAGACGAAGGACTGAGAACGGCAACGAGGCTCCTCCTCGCCCCGGTCGTTTACGCTGTAAAATACCCCACTGTCGGCATCCTCGCCTTTTTCCTGATCGGTGTGCGCGTCTTCCGTAGGGTGACCGGCAGATCAAGAAAGTTCTATTAGCCCCTGTTTCCCGCCAGGACACATCCTTCCTTTCGCTCATGCAAGCGATCACCCTTTTCCTGCATACGACTATTCCCCGCGAAAAAACCGCATAAAAAAAGTCCCGTGGTGGAGGATCCACGGGACTTCCAACAGGAGTTAAGAAAGGAGGAAACTATCCTACAGGTTTTTTGCCGCCCACAGCGCGGCCTGGAGGCGGTTGGGCACGTTAATCTTTTTAAAGATGTTGTATATGTGGGTCTTCACCGTATGGGCGCTGATGCACAGGTGATTGGCAATGTCCTCGTTTTTCGAGCCGCTGATAACCATGGTCAATATTTCGAGCTCCCTCTGCGTGAGGACAACGACATCCTTCTTGTTATTGTTGTTGTTGTCTTTCCTGGAAAGGATGTACTGGGCCATGACATCCCTCGGGTACCACATTTCTCCTTTGAACATGGATGAAATGCCCTTTACAAACTGCTTGGGAGAGTCCTGTTCATAGAAAAAGCCCCGGATCCCACAGGAGATGGCCTTCTCCTCGACCCCCGACCCCGGTTTTACGTTGAAAAGCGCGACGATATGCTCGGCCACTGTCGTTTTGGTCGCCGAGTCAAGACCCATGAAATATTTGTCAA
>JAPLJU010000153.1 GCA_026388445.1 Deltaproteobacteria bacterium | reverse complement strand
GTCATCCGGGCCTTCTACCAGCGCCTGCGTGAGGCCGGCAAAAGCTTCAAAGTGGCCATCACCGCCTGTATGAGAAAGATCCTGATCATCCTCAATACGATGATCAAAAACAACACGTGCTGGAAATATGCTTAGTTAATTATCTTGACTTGAAACACAATTGCTAATCACTCGCCACTATTTTTTTTTGCCCGTTGCCCTTAACCCTTGACCTGGGCCTTCGGCCCATGCTCACAACTAGAAATTAATTTTGTCGATCCCCTTCAGTCCGAGGATCTTGCGGGCCTCATCCGGGGTGGCCGGGTCAATCCCGAGCTCTTGGGCAATCCGTGCAATCTTCGCCACCTGCTCGGCATTGCTCTTGGCCATCTTGCCCTTATCCAGGTAGAGGTTATCCTCCAGGCCCACCCGGCAGTTGCCCCCGAGAAGCAGCGACTGCGTGCAGATGTTGAACTGCGCCCGGCCCGCCACGCAGACGGAAAACTCGAAATCCCCGATGAGTCGCTTCGTGTAGTCCACCAGGAACATCAGGTTCTCCGGGCTTGGTGTGATGCCCCCGAGGACCCCCATGACATACTGGATGTAGACGGGCTTTTTCACCTGGCCCCGCTCGATCATGAAGGCCACGTTGTTCACCATGCCGGAATCATAAACCTCGAACTCCGGCTTCGTGCCGTTTTCCTGGAAAATGGCCGCGAACTCCCGCATGGACTTGAAGGTGTTCGGGAAGATGAAATCCTCCGTAAAGGCCAGATACTGCTTTTCCCACTCGAATTTGAAATCCTTGAACTTGTCCAGGGCGTGAAAGAGGGCAAAATTGATGGACCCGCCGTTGAAGGAGGCCAACTCCGGCTTGAAGGTGGAAACGGGGATGAGTCTCTGCTCGGCCGTCATCCCGAGACCCCCGCCGGTGGTGATGCATATGACGATGTTGCAGCGGCTTTTTATCGAATGCTCGTCGTGTGGATGCTCCCCGTGATGGCCGCCGTGATGATGGCTTTGTCTTTCATTTTTCTTTTCCTCCTTTTGATCGCTAATGTTTTTTATGAACCCGGGCCAGACGTTCCGCCGCCTGTCGATCCCGCTTGAAGTCTGTCATGAGGCGGAAGTTGAGCCGCTGCGTTGCCGGAGGGCCCGCGGCAATGACGGAGAGGATTGCAGTGGGGGATGAAAGCCCCGAGAGGGATTCGCAGAGCCTCGCCATTTTGAGCCGATCCTCCACATCAACACCATCCCGGCCCCTGTGATATTTCATGAGGAGTTCGCCCACCTTCGGGATCTGGAGGTCACGGGCGCTCGGCCGCGTGACCAGGATACCGCCGCCGATATCCGCGAGCCTCTGCCCCGCCTTGAGGATCGCATCGTTCATATAGAGCTTCGCCGCGTTGATGATCAGCGATTCGGGAAGCATGACACCGGAGGCCGTGGGCACGGCAAGGGCCGCGGAGCCGGCCACCATGCCCTGGAGGGTCTCGGCGTCGATGCTCATGTCGACGAGTTTTTCCTGGACGTGGGATTTGTCGGCCACCCCGTTGTAGTCGGCCATGGCAAGACCCGCACCGATGCACAGGTCGATATAGCCGCAGCGGCAGGCCGATGAGGCAAAGCGCTGGAAATCGGAGAATCGATGGACGAGGTCCCTCGAGGCCTTCCACTCACCGCAGAGGAAAACCCTCTCCCATGGAATGAAAACATGGTCGAAGAGGATGTGGGCGCTCTGGTGCATGCCGAAAGTGACGTTGCCGATGTCCTCGGGGTCCATGGCCGTGAACTTGGCGTTGCCGCAGGCGGAGTCGTTGACGTGAATGATACCCTCGGCATCGCCCGGCACGGCGAATGCGACAGCGTAGGCTTCGTCCTTGGGTCCCAAGGCCGTGGTCGGGACCACGAGGCGCTCGTGGGCGATCGGGGCGCCCGATTGCTGGAGCTTGGCGCCGTTGATGACAATCCCGTCCTTCCGGCGCTCGACGATGCGGACGAAGAGGTCCGGGTCCGACTGTCCGTGGGGCGGCTTCGATCGGTCTCCCTTGGCATCGGTGATGTTACCCGAGACGGCCAGGTCTTTTTCCTGGCACATCTTCATATAGTTTTTGAATCTATGATGATACTCTGTCTTACCGTTATTTGTGCCGTCCACCTCGAAGGTCACCGACCACAGGGCGTTGATGACCGCCCCGGCGACGCAGCGGCCGCCGAAACAGCCGCCGGTGTAGCGCATCATGGCCCGCTGGAGTCTCATGCGGGCGAGAAGGTCCTCTTGCGATTGGATGATGTTCAGGAAGCGGCTGATCTTCCCGCCGGTGAGACTGCTTTCCATTAAAATGAACCTGTGGATCTCCGGATCGAGATCGGCGTTGCTCGCCAGATCGTAGGTGGCCGCCAGCGCGTTCACCGCGGGCCTGATGGCGGGATGGGCCCAGAATTCGCGGACGGGATCACCGTCGATATAGACGAGGGTTTTCATCCGGCTCAGGGACTCGACGTATCCCTTTCCATTCATGATCATGGTACTTCTCCCGGTCGATCTTGTTAAAGGGCAATTCCTACCAGCCCTTGGTCCACATCTCGTCGTCTTCGTAGACGATCTCGTCTTTCATGTGCCCTTCCGGCGCGTCGACTTCAATGTTGCGGCCGGGGTTCGGGTCGCCGAGAACCTCGCGGTAGAATTCGTGCTGGATGAGCAGATTCATGATCTCGTTGGTGCCCGTCCAGATCTGGATCAGCCGGGTGTCCCGGACCATCTTCTCGATGGGGAAGACGTTTGTGTAGCCGATGCCACCGATGATCTGCATGGAGAGGTTGACGATGTTCCAGGCGGCGTCGGTGGCGCACTTCTTCGCCTCGCTCGCGAGACGGCGGGCCGTCGGAAGTTTCAGGTCTACGGTCTTTCCGGCGGCAAAGGTCAGGGCCCTCGCCGCGTCGAGTTCCGTGATGGCGTCAGCCACCTTGAAGCTCACCCCCTCGAAGGTCCGTATCTTTTGCCCGAAGGCCTTCCGGCGGTCGCTGTAACGCATGGCCACTTCGAGGGCGGCCCGGCCCATGCCGAGGGAGGCGCCGGCCGACGTCAGCCGTTCGGGAATCATCATGGTGTTGAAGATGGTGCCCCCTTCGTTGATTTTTCCGATGAGGTTCGAGTCCGGGACCTTGACGTCCCTGAAGACAATTCGACCTGTTCCGCCGCCCCGGGTTCCCAGGAGGCCATAGAGATACTTCACTTCCACGCCCGGGCGATCCCTCTCGATGAGAAGAAGGCTGATTCGCTCGTGCGGCTTGCCGGTAGGGTTCGTATTGACGTAGACGATGAAGAAATCGGCGCTGTCGGCGCCGACGACGAAGCGCTTCTGTCCGCTGACGGTGAAGGTGCCGTTTTTCAGCTCCGCGCGGGTGGTGGCCCCGAAGAAATCAGAGCCGCCGCGGGGCTCGGTCAGCGCCTCCGCCGAGACGAGATCTCCTTTCAGCATGGGCCTGAGGAACTTTTCCTTCTGCTCCTCCGTTCCAAAGACGTTGAGGGCCTCACCGACGATGGAGGGCATGGCAAAGGCGCATCCCAGGGCCGTTCCCAGGACACCGATTTCCTCGAGGGCAGCGATCTCTGCGGTCCAGGTGAGCCCCCGGCCCCCATATTTCCTGGGGAACCGAAGCCCGATGAGGTTTCGATCCCCGAGTTTTTTCACGTACTCCCTGGGGTAGCGGATCTCATCGCGGTCCAGTTGCTTGGTCAACTCAGGCGGAACGTCCTTTGCAAAGTTCCGGACCTCCCTTTTCAGAGCCTTCTCTTGATCCGTTAAGAATACATCCAGAAGCATCTTTTTCTCCCCCTTTCCTTTGGCTGGATATTCATCTTTTATATTGGTGCAGAAAGAGTGCCACGACTTTTTTACTTAAAAAGCCCTGCCGACGGGCTTTTTTGCCGCTTTAGCAATGCCGTGAAAAGTTTGAAAAGTCAGGGATCGAACAAGTGTTAATATGTTGACAGTTCAGAATGAAGCTTCCTGCGCCACGCGCACGATTCAGGAGTCCAGACCGGCATTTTTTTGGACCGAGATCCCGAGTTTTTTCATCCTGTGAATCAGCGTCGTTCGTTTGAGACCCAGGAGCGACGAGGCCCCGTCGGCGCCCCCGACTTTCCCACCGGTGACCTTCAAGGCGTTGAGGATGTGCATCTTTTCCAGATCCTTGAGGTTCATGGGCAGGTCGTCGCCGTGGGAGCGGACCTCTGCCGGGAGTGTTTCGGGGAAACGGATTTCAGGGTCTCCAAGGATGACCGCCCGCTCGATGACGTTGGCCATCTCCCTGACATTGCCCGGCCAGGGATAGGAGACGAGTCTCTCCATCTCCTCCTGGGGAATCGTCGGGTAGGGGCGGTTGTACTGGGCACAGAAGAGCTTGAGGAAATGTGTCGCCAGCGGGGTGATGTCCTCTTTTCGCTCCCGGAGCGGGGGAACCCGGATCGGAAAGACATTCAGGCGGAAAAAGAGATCCGAGCGGTACCTGCCGTTCTGGACCTCCCTTTCGAGGTCTTTGTTCGTGGCCGCAATGAGGCGGAAATCGGAATAGAGGGTCTTTGTCCCGCCGACCCGCTGGAATTCCTTTTC
>JAPLJU010000136.1 GCA_026388445.1 Deltaproteobacteria bacterium | reverse complement strand
GGCGCCGGCCTCCCCCTCGTCCAGTCGATCAATATCATGGTCGCCCAGACCAGCAATCCCGTACTCAAGAAGACGCTGGCCCAGATCAAGGAGGAGGTCAACGAGGGAAGCAGCCTGACCCAGAGCATGTCCCGCTACCCGAAGATCTTTTCACCTTTCTTCATCAACATGGTTCGTGCCGGCGAGGCGTCGGGAACCTTGAACATCGTCCTGGAGCGACTTGCGGATTTCAATGAAACCCAGCAGGCCCTCCGGGGGAAAATCCGGGCCGCCCTTGCCTACCCTGTCTTCATGTTCCTCATCGGTTCCGCCGTCCTCTTTTTCCTGGTCGCCTTCGTCGTGCCCAACATCACGCGCATCTTTGAGGAGATGCATCAGACCCTGCCGGCCATCACCGTTTTTCTCATTACCGTGAGCCGCTTTCTGGAATCCTTCTGGTGGGCCCTCGTCATCGCACTCGTGGTCTCCGTCGTGGTTCTCCGATACCTGATCAAGAACACCGAAAAGGGCCGGCGCTTCTGGGACCGCCTCAAGATCTCCATGCCCGTCATCGGGACGCTCAATCGAAAAATGGCCGTAGCCCGCTTCGGGAGAACCCTCGGGACGCTTCTGGAAAGCGGTGTGCCGCTTCTCACGGCCCTGAAAATTTCAAAGAACGTGATCAACAACTTCCACATTGCCGACGCCGTGCAGCAAGCGAGCGACGACGTCAGGGAGGGCCAGAGCCTCTCGGCACCCCTGGCAAGAAGCGGCCTCTTCCCGCCGATCGCAACGGAGATGATCGGCGTGGGTGAACAGAGCGGAAACCTCGAGCAGATGCTTTACAAGATCGCCGATGCTTACGAGAAGGAGGTGGAATCGAACGTGACCACCATGACCTCCATGCTCGAGCCCGTGATGATTCTCGTCATGGGTCTCGTCGTGGGATTCATCGTTGTTTCCATTCTTCTTCCCATCTTCGAAATGAACCAGCTGATACGGTAGGCTGGGACACTTTATATCGGAGGAAGGCAACAGGACTTCAAAGAGGAGAGAGAGCATGAGAAGAAAAAAAATATCTCGAAAAGGGAAAAGTCCCGAAAGACCCCTGGGGCAATGACTACGTGTACCTCTGCCCGGGGACAAAGGGGGATTTTGACCTCCTGTCGCTGGGCGCGGACGGGGAACCGGGTGGTGAAGGCAAGGACAAAGACATCACAAACTGGGAGGACTGACGCGACGTCACCCCCCTGCCCCAGGATGGCCGGGCCCAACCGGCGTGACACCGCCGGCAGCGGCGGCTACACGCTGATCGAGCTTTCCATCGTCGTTTTTCTCATCGGGCTCATGCTTCTCATCGCCGTCCCCAAGGTACGGGAATCCCTCTTCACCGACCAGTTGAGCTCCGCGGCGAGGCGGCTCGTCGGCGCAACCCGGGAACTTCGAAGCCTGGCGGTCCGTGACCAGGTCGATCAGATCCTGGAGGTCAACCTGGACCAGAAAAGCTACTGGATCTACAGCGTGGACATGACGCCCGAGAAGAAAGACGAGCTCAAAAAGCAGGCGTCCCGCCTTCCCGGAGACGTGAAGTTCGCCGACATCTACATCGCGGGGAAAGAGAAAAAGACAACCGGCGAGGTGGCCATCCGGTTTTTCAGCCGCGGTTACACGGAACCCGCCGTCATTCACCTTGCCGAGGGGGAGCGTTTCATGACGCTGGTGCTCCACCCCTTTGTCAATACCGTCGAGATCCATGAAAAGTACCTCGATGTCTGGCAGACAGGCAGCTGAAGGGCCAGTGTTTAGCAACTGTGTTTCGAGTCAAGATATTTAACTAAGCATATTTCCAGCACGTGTTGTTTTTGATCATCGTATTGAGGATGATCAGGATCTTTCTCATACAGGCGGTGATGGCCACTTTGAAGCTTTTGCCGGCCTCACGCAGGCGCTGGTAAAAGGCCCGGATGACGGGGTTGAAGCGAGCGGCAGCCACGGCGCTCATGTATAACACCGTTCGGATGTGAGCCCGACCGCCCCAGATCCTTCGTCGTCCCCGGAACCGCCCACTGTCACGGCTGAAAGGGGCTAAGCCAACCAGGGCGGCGACCTGGCGGCGGTTGAGAGCTCCCAGTTCGGGCCAGCACGGGGCCCACCCCCGGCATGCTCTGAAGGATCTTGTCCTTCTGGCGCCACAGGGGGCTTTGGTCGATGAGGTCCTTGAGGTGGTCATCAATGCGCTTGAGCTGTCTCTCCAGCATCTGGATGTGGGCC
>JAPLJU010000257.1 GCA_026388445.1 Deltaproteobacteria bacterium | reverse complement strand
GTATACCCCGGGCGTCACCCTGTCTTTGAAACCCTTACTCTTCGCGAAGTCGGCATTCAAAAAACCGGGTAGATCCATACCCGACATCTGGGCCACAAGATCAATTTCGGTTCCGGTGATTGGCTTCGTTACTGGTGATTTGTAGACCTTGCCAATTTCAATTTCCTCAAAATACATAAGCTGACCTCCTTTCGCTATGTTGTCGCGTTTTTCACCCTGTCATCTTTCCACTACGTTTCCTTGCTTCTTATTTTTCCTTTGTGTCATCCAACGTGTTCCCGCACATTACGGGTTCCTCGATGATCCTCGAACTCCGCCTTTGGGTGATGTAATTGAAGGCCCATTTGAAGAATACCACGAACCGGTCCTCCTTTTGAAGGAGAAAATAAATGTGAATAAGGGCCCAGACGAGATTCGCCATAAATCCGGCGAGCTTCAGTTTCCCCGACTCGAGAATGGCGTAGTTGCGGCCGATCGTTGCCAGGTTTCCCTTGTCGAAGTATTTGAATGGCGGAAGCGGCGATTGGCCGGTGACCCGTCCGGAAATAGTGCGGCCTGCGTAACCTCCCCCCTGCATCGCCACCTGGGCGACCCCGGGAAGAGGTTTCCCGTCCTTCCCTATGACGAGAGCCGTATCTCCCACGACGAAGATTTCAGGATACCCGGGAACCGTCAGATCGGGGGCGACCTTTACCCTGCCGGCGCGGTCGGTTTCGACACCCAGCCACTGACCGGCCGGGGAGGCCTTTACGCCCGCCATCCAGAGAACATTCAGACTCCTGATGCGCTCACCGCCGATAATGACCCCCTCTGCGTCTATCTCCTCAATGGCATGGCCAAGTCGGACCTCGACCCCCATTTTTTCCAGCCGAATACAGGCCTTCTCCGAGAGATCCGGTGAAAAAGAAGGCAGGACACGGGGAGCGGCATCAACGAGGATAATTCGCGTCAACCCGGGGTCGAAACGACGGAAGTCCGACTTAAGGGTGTGCCGGACCATTTCCGCAAGGGCGCCCGCCATCTCGCACCCCGTCGGACCGGCGCCCACGAGGACAAAGGTGAATAGTTCCGGGCGGCTCTCCGGGTTCTCCTGCAACTCCGCCCTCTCAAAGGCCCTCAGAATTTTCGACCGCAGGCTGATCCCGTCACGAAGCGTCTTCAATCCCGGTGCAAACTTCGCCCATTCGTCATGACCGAAGTAACTTCCCTGCGCGCCCGTTGCCAGGATCAGGTAGTCGTAGTATACGGGATGCTTCCGGCGGCTGACATAAACACATCGTTTCTCCTTATCTACCCCTGTGACTTCCGCCTGCGCGACGAAGACATTCTTCTGTTTCTGGAGGACCTCGCGTATGGGGAAGGCAATGTCCCCGGCGTCGAGCATGCCTCCTGCCACCTGATAGAGAAGCGCCTGGAAGAGGTAGTGATTGACCCGGTCGAGAAGAATCACCTGGACGGGCGTGTCCCTCAGGGCCCTTGCGGTCTCAATTCCGCCGCAACCTCCTCCGACGATGACAACCTGCGGCGGGGTATTCTGCGCTTTATAGGGATTGCCCAGGCTCATTTGCCGCTCCGATTCATGCCGATGTTGTAATTTGCGGTGTCCGGGATCAAAAGGGGATGTTCTTGTTGCCTGCCGGGTTGACAGCATTTTTCACAGGTGATCCCACCACCAAATTATCAATTATTGAGTCTGATCCCGTTACTCAAATTTTTAGCGGAGGGAAGTTCGATTTAGTTCATTCGCTTGATTCTGCCGGGTTGATAGGAAGGAATCTTATTGTTATTCCCAATAACGAGACCGCAGCGAATCAGTTTTTCACCTGTCACGGGATCCTGGTCATGCCCCCGGTCGAGGAACTCTTCAATAGGGATAAAGGCGTAATGGCCGAGCACCGAGGGGTCCATGAAATAGATGTTATTTTCGTCGTAACCCACCGCGAGGGCATAGTGCCCTTCGTTCCATTCTGTTTTCCAGTCCACTCCCGGGTTTCCCCAGGCCTGCAACAGGACTATGGTTGGTTTTCCCTGGTCGATCAATTGCCTTAGATCATCCAGCCTCATATTGGTTTTTATTTGCATTTGAAAGTTCCTCTTCAGAGGATCCGCGAATTTTTGATTGGCGAACTTGATGATCGAACGGTAGCTCGTTCCTCGACGGGGGTCTGAGCCCACTAATCTCGCCAATTCGAGCTCGCCGTACTCTTCGCCATAGTATAGAAGAAGAGACCGAAGGGCTGAGACACCGCATGTGTAATCCCTGGCCTGAACCACTAAGGGGATCTGTATAAAATTCTCGACTTCTTCTACATTGATTGTTTGTTCAGGCCGCAGATTGGTCTCGGTCGCCAGGCCACCGGCCCATGCTTCGCAGTAAAATAAGGAGACAATTGCAAAAATGATGGATAGGAAAATCTTAGATTTTCGGCAACATAGCATTGCGCAATTCCTTATGGTGAAATTTACCTCTCGCAAAGATTAAAAAGCCAAGTATCAATTATTGGGTCTGACCCCGTGACCCTCTGATGAAGAACAAATTAGTTGAGAAGTGGTCTCAAACCCAAAAGAGCAAAAAGCGAGACCGGATCCCATACGCGTATATTTATGCCGTCATCGATAACGGATAGGTGACGGATTGGTCATTACAAAGAGATTCGGGAAACGGCCTTGGAGGAACATTCACACTTTGAAGTTGACAGCTTTTTTCACAGGTGACCCTACTACACTATCTCTTGTTCTTGGAACAGGAGTCAAGAGCAGACTTGACCCTTTATAACTTCCTACACCTTGCTTACCCGCAGCACGGGCTTGATGCTGTGGCCGCGCCTGGCATCGGCCATGGCACGGTTGATCTGCCCGAAGTCATAGAATTTCTCCAGACGGTCGAAGGGGAAAAGCCCTTTGCGGGAAAGGGCGATCAGTTTCGGGATAAAGATCTGCGGCACGGCGTCGCCCTGGATGATGCTCAGGGCCCTCCGCCCTCGCGGCAGGGAACCCGGGCCGCTGACACCGGTGAGATAGGCCGCGGTGCCCTTCGGGTTCAACACATCAACAGCGAGCCGATACAGTTTGTCGTCGCCGGTGCTCTCCATCGTGTAATCGACCCCGCTGCCTGTGATATCCCGAATGCGCACGGCCACGTCGTCACGGCGATTGTCAATCACGTGGGTCGCTCCCAGCTCCTGGGCGAGGTCAAGCCGCGCCCGGACAATATCGACGCCGATAATCGGTCCAGCTCCGACGATTCGCGCCGCCATCACCGCCGCGAGGCCAACGGCGCCCGTACCGAAGATGGCGATGCTCGCCCCGGCCGTGACTGCCAGGG
>JAPLJU010000095.1 GCA_026388445.1 Deltaproteobacteria bacterium | reverse complement strand
AGGCCCCGATGCTTTGAGATTGAGGGCGTTAGAAACGTCATGAAAGAGCGATCATTACCACGGTGGGTCAGCATACCGGGAGAACAAATGAAAGCGATCATGAAGAGCAAAAGAAAATTATGGAGTTTCGTACTCATCATCTTTCTCCTGGGTCCGATGGTGGCACTGGAAGCGCGGGCGGAGTACCAGCAGGTGGCCGGTCTGATGGACCTGCGAAGCACCTTCAGTGACGGGGCATACGACGTGGACACGCTGGCCAAGATGGCCAGGGAGAGGGGCTTCGAGGTTGTCGTCATTAACGATCACGACCTGATGGCCATGGAATACGGCCTTCCTCCGCTCAGGAACGTGCTCAAGAAGCGCGAGGAGCGGAATTCCATCAGTGCCTCCGGGGCGGATCAATACCTCCAGGCGATTCAGGACGCCCAAAAGAACAACCCGGGAATGATCATCATCCCCGGCACGGAGTCGTCACCATTCTACTATTGGACGGGAAGTGTCTTCGACGGCGGCCTGACCGCCAACAATCACGAAAGGCGCCTTCTCACCGTCGGTATGGAGAACCCCAAGGACTACGAAGGCCTCCCCATCCTGCACAACGGATTTTCCAAGCGGTACCTCTCCATGGCCTTTACGGAGCTTATCCTCTTCGGAGTTGCTTTGATCGCGGGGATTGCCCTTATCATCTGGCGGGGTTTCTACAGGATTGCCGGCGTCGCCCTGGCGCTTTTGAGCCTTGTCTTCGCGTGGAACAGCAACCCCTTCCGGAGCTCCCCCTACGATCCCTATCACGGCGACCAGGGGATCTCTCCTTATCAATACTTCATTGACGATGTGAGTTCGAGGGGTGGGATCACTTTCTGGAACTATCCCGAGACGAAATCGGGCGTCAAGGATCTCGGGCCCATTAAGGTCAAGACGGAACCCTATCCGTGGGTCCTGCTCGATTCGAAGGGTTACACGGGTTTTGCCGCGCTCTACGGGGACACGATCACGATCACGGAGCCCGGCAACCTCTGGGACAGGGTTCTCACCGAGTATTGCCGGGGATACCGGGACCGGCCGGCCTGGGGCATCGCGACGGCCGATTACCACAAGGAGGGTGATGCCGGCGAAAAACTGGGAAATTTCCAGACCATCTTCCTCGTGAAGGAGAAATCAAGAAAAGCCGTCCTGGAGGCCATAAAGGCCGGCAAGATGTACGCCTACCGGGGGAATTACCCCCGATCTGTCCGCATGGATGAGTTCTCCGTGTCGGATCCGGCCGGGGAGAAGAAAGGCCTCTCAGGGGACGACATCGTCGTCAAGGGACGGCCAAGGATCAAGGTCGCGCTCTCTGTTTCAGAAGAGACTGATCAACCCGTGCGGGTGCGCCTCGTCCGATCGGGTCAGCTGATCGAAACCTTCGATGCCAAACTGCCGATGACGGTGGACTACGAAGACGTGTCCGCGGTGATCGGTGAGAAGCATTATTACCGGATGGACATGCAGGGGTGCGGCATCCTCGTTTCCAACCCGATCTTCGTGAAGTGTGAGGCCTCCGACGAACCGGCGCCGCAGGTACAAAAGAAGATAAAGAAAGCGAAGTATGAAAGGAAGAAGACAGGAGGATACGCGAAAAAGATATGATCGTCTCCGTGCATCAACCGCAGTATCTGCCCTGGCTGGGCTATTTCGACAAGGTCGACAGGGCCGACGCCTTCGTCCTTCTGGACAACGTCCAGTTCAAGAAAAACGAGTGGCAGAACCGCAACAAGATCAAGACGGCCCAGGGTTGGATGTGGCTCACCGTCCCCGTCCTATACAAATTCCCTCAGCTCATCAACGAGGTGGGTGTGAACAATACCGACCGCTGGCAGCACAAGCAGAGGCAGGCCCTCGTCTCCAACTACCGGAAGTCACCCTTCTGGCAGATGCTGGAGGGGTTCTTTGAGGACACTTTCTCCTGTCAGTGGACACTCATTTCGGAACTCAATGTCCACGTGGTCAAGAAGCTCATCGGCCTTCTGGGCATCGAGACGCCCGTCCATGTGGCCTCCGAGATGGGGACGTTTCCCGAAGATCCCGACGAGCGGCTCATTGCCCTCACGAAGTATTTGGGGGGCGATACCTACCTAGCGGGAAGCGGGGGGAAGGATTACATGGATCTTGCGAAGTACGAAAAGAGCGGCATCCGGGTGATCTTTCAGGAATACCATCACCCGACCTACGGCCAGCTCTACGGGCAGTTTGAACCTTACATGTCCGCCATCGATCTTCTCTATAACCACGGAGAGAAGAGTCTCGACATCCTGAGGGGGAACGGCAGAACGTGAAGATGAAGATACTCGCCATCGGGGCCCATCCGGATGATATCGAGGTCGGCTGCGCCGGCAATTTGATCAAATACACAAAAGACGGCCATGATCTCTATCTCCTCGTCATGACGAACGGCGAGCGGGGCGGTGAAGGGGGTGTGCGGAAAGAGGAGCAGTCCCACGCTGCGGAGCGCATGGGTGCCAGGGATCTCGTCTGGGGGGGCTACCGGGACACGGAATTGACGCCGAACATGAACCGGATGGTCTACGACATCGAAAACCTGATCAAGAAGATCACGCCGGACTTTATCTTCGTCAACTACGGCAATGACACTCACCAGGATCATCGATCGCTCGCCAAAGCCGCCGTCTCCGCCACGCGATACGTGCGAAATGTTCTTTTCTACGAGGGGCCGACGACGGTCAATTTTTCGCCCCTTTTGTTCGTCGACATCCACAAGACAATCGAGGAAAAGATCGCCATCCTTCTCACTCACAACTCGCAGGTCATGAAGACAAACATCGAATGGCTCTCCGTTGTCGATGTTGTGAGGTCCACGGCGATCTTTCGCGGCATCCAGGGGCGTGTTCAGTACGCCGAGGGGTATATCCCCCTCCGCGTGTTCATCAACATGTAGGTAAGTCCATGATTTCCCATTCCCGGCCGACATTGGACGACAGCGACCGAAAGGCCGTGCTGAGTGTTCTGGAATCGGGCCATCTGGTCCAGGGTGAGCAGGTCGCGCGGTTCGAGAAAGAACTGACCACTTTTATCGGGACAAAAAACGGTGTCGCTGTGAGTTCCGGGACGGCGGCGCTGCATCTTTCGCTTCTCGGACTGGAAGTCGGTCCGGGTGACGAGGTGATTTTCCCCACTTTCGTGTGCAGTGCGCTGCTTCAGGCTGTTTCTTATGTCGGCGCGACACCGGTGCTCGCGGATATCGACCCCCGGACTTTCAATATTGATGTGGTGGACCTGAAGAAGAGAGTTACAAAAAAAACGAAGGCCATCATCGTGCCCCACATGTTCGGCCTTCCCGCGGACATGGAGGAGATCCTGTCCCTCGGCATCCCCGTGATCGAAGACTGCGCGCAGGCGATCGGGGCAAAATACGGCAGTGCCCGGGTGGGGTCTCTCGGGAAGGTTTCCATCTTCTCTTTTTACGCGACCAAGATGCTCGCCACGGGTGAGGGGGGCATGGTTCTTTCCGATGACGAAGACCTCCTGGAGAGGGTTCGCGACCTCCGGGATTATGATGAAAGGGAGGACCACCTGCTTCGCTTCAACTACAAGATGACGGATATGCAGGCCGCCCTCGGGGTCAGCCAACTGAAAAAACTCCCGCTTTTTATCTGGCGCAGGAGGGAAATCGCTGAAAGTTTCAACCGGTGTCTCGACGGAGAGAGCGCTCTTCCGCCCGTTGCACCGCCGGGACGGGAGCACGTCTATTACCGGTACGTGGCTCTTCTTGATGACGAGTCCGCGCCCTTTATTGATGAAATGAGGAAGAAAGGCGTTGACTGCCGCCGTCCCGTCTTCAAGCCCCTCCACCGGTATCTGAATCTTTCCGATTATCCCGTGGCAGAAGACGTGTGGAGAAGGAGTGTCTCCATACCCCTTTATCCATCCATGATGAATGGCGAGAGGAGGCACATCACCGATCACCTGCAGGCCCTTCTTGCACGAAAAGGACGTTGAACATGGCAGCAGCGGAATACAGGGAGGTTTTCCCGACCAGGATCTTCTGGATCGTCTCGGCAGCGGCCTCCTGCGTCCTTTTAATACCCTTCGTACGAACCCAGTTCTTCGAGTTGGCTTGTCGGTGGCTCTATATTCTTCTCTTTTCCTTTTCCCTCTGCGGTGCCCTGACGCCCGTCGTTAAGCGGATCGCCCTCCGGTTGAATGTAGTGGACATGCCGGGGGGAAGAAAGATCCACGAGAGGAAGACGCCTCTCATGGGAGGACTTCCCATCATCATCGCCTTCAACGCCGCCCTTTTCGCGAACATGATCCCGGATAAGGACATGGTTGTCCTGCTTGCCGGGGGTCTTGCCGTTGCCGCGGTGAGCCTTGTGGATGACTGGCGGGAGATCCCAGCCCGCTTCAAGCTCCTTGTCCAGGTCCTCGTTGTTCTCCTGATGATTCATCAGGGCATCGTCCTCGATCTTTTTCCCATCCGTGAGCTCTGGGGCAAGGGCATGAACATGGTCTTCACCATCCTCTGGATCGTGGGGATTACCAACGCCATGAATTTCATTGATGGCATGGACGGACTGGCCGCCGGTATGGCCGCCATCATTGCCTTCTTCATGGGTATCGTGGCGTACCAGACCGGTCAGCCCGTGATGGGGTGGATCGCCCTCGCCCTCCTCGGAAGTTGCCTGGGATTCCTTCCTTACAACTTTACCCGGAAACGCCAGGCCTCCATCTTCCTGGGCGATACCGGAAGCACCTTTCTCGGCTTCATCCTGGCGGCACTTGCGGTGAAGGGGGAATGGTCTTCTACGAGCGAGATCGTATCTTTCTCAGCGCCCGTCCTCATCTTCTGGATCCTCATTTTCGACATGGCTTATATCACCGTGGAGAGGATTCTGACGGGGAAGGTGAAGACCTTCAGGGAGTGGGTGGATTACGTGGGAAAGGACCACATTCACCACAGGCTCTATGAGCTTCTCGGGGACAGGAAGAAAGTCGTTCTTTTTATCTATTTTCTCTGCGCCACTCTGGGGATCAGCGCCATCGCCCTTCGCAACGCCCGGCCCATCGACGGGATTCTTCTTGTCGGTCAGGCCTTGCTGATTACGATCATTATATCGATTGTAGAATATGCCGGGAGACGCAACAGCCGATAGCGGTCCTGAGCCTCGGGCCGCAACTGCTAATTATCTTCACAGGCGCAAGTTGTATCAGATCCAGCACGGGTATCTCCCGTTTCCCTATGCTCCTGTTTCGGTCCTGACCTGATGAATATTTTAGACATTTAACCGGACATTACTGATTAAGGATACGATAAGGTTGCCGGACTCATTAAGACACAAAACTGTTCATGCCCTTTACTGGAGCTTCGTCGAAGCGATTGGTCTGCAGAGTGTGCGATTCTTCATCGGGATTGTACTGGCGCGGTTGTTGTTTCCGGAGCAGTTCGGTCTCCTTGGAATGCTAACAATCTTCATGGGTGTGTCACAAGCACTCCTCGACAGCGGTTTTGGGGCCGCCTTGGTTCGGAAGCGTGAAGCAACGACTACCGACATCTCTTCGATTTTTTACTTTAACATCCTGGTCGGGTTGGTGGTGGCGGGTCTGTTGTGCCTGGTTGCTCCCTGGATTGCCGCTTTCTATAACCAGCCGATTCTGACGCCCCTTATCCGGGCGATGTCACTGGTCATTGTGATTAA
>JAPLJU010000033.1 GCA_026388445.1 Deltaproteobacteria bacterium | reverse complement strand
CTTGCGAAGCCCCTTGCGCTTGTAAAGCAGACGGTCCTTTCCAATGAGGCAGACCTTGGTGCAGATCCCGCAGGGGTAGCACCCTCGTCGGGTCAGCTCCTCGGCCATCTCCAGGCAGGCCATCTTATCATAATCCCCGATCACGCGATCCTTTTTCATCGTGAGGGCCTTCTTCGGGCAGCACAGGGCGCAGAGCTCGCACTTGATACAGAGGTCTTTTTCAACCAGTGGATCCGGTGGGATGACAACCGAAGTGAAGACGGAAACAAAACGGACCCGGGGCCCGAATTCCAGCGTGAGGAGGCAGTGGCTTACACCGATGGTCCCGAGGCCGGCATATTTCGCAGCCATGACGTGGCTGAAAGCGGCCATGGGTTTTTCCCTCAGGGCCTTGAGGTTGGCGTAGACATCCCGGCCGAAAAAAAAGGAGGCATAGCCCATCCTGTTGAGGTGCCGGGTCAGATCATAGGCCAGGGTATCGAGCTTCCGGTTGGCCGTCCGGTAGAGTTCCTTGTGAAGAACGGAGGGTGTCGTCTCGACGATGGGAAGCGGCATTTCGATTCCGATGACGATGACCGTCCGGGCCGACGGCCAGATCGCCCGGGGCCGAAAATCCGGGGGGACGTCCCCCGCCTCATCCCAGCGCTCCACAGGGGCGATACCGACGAGGTCCGCTCCGTGTTCTTTGCTGAAAGCAATGATATGGTCTTTGAGTTTCTGGTCTTCCAAAGCTCTTCCGGCCTTTGATCCCATAGGGCCCTTTTTATAACCCATTTTATAGTTAATGTAAAACCTTATGGACCTCTGCTCAAAGGACGATGTCGCGGCGGCGCAGTACAGTCGTCAATGTGTCACGCCACCATGGCGAAGTGGTTTTTGCAACTTTTTTCATGCAACCAATCAGGGACAAGTTATTGAAATTATTATAATAGTAAAATTTGTGCTTGATTTTTATTGCGGAGTCGTAATAAAGGCCAGGCTGTTTTCATCCGAATATGTTTTAAGAATCACCGGAACAGAAGGAGGGACGATGAATTCTTATATGAAAAACCTTGGTCTTCTCCGGATGGAAATAAGCCGCCGGTCCTTTCTGAAGTTCGGGGCTGCGGCGGCTGCACTCATGATGACTCCCCGCCTGGTCTCTGCCAGCATGGAGCCGGACTCCGTTCAAGTGATACCGGCGGATGCCGCGCTTGACTCCGCCCCTGAGAGGGCACTGTCGTTCTATAATACCCGGACGGGAGAAGAATGGAGAAGAGTCTACTGGTGCCATGGCGATTATGTGCCCGAGGCTCTGGAAGAGATAAACCACCTCCTTCGGGATCACCGCACGAACGAGATCCGGGAGATCGACCCGCGGCTCCTGGACCTTCTTTACGATCTCAACGAACAACTCAACTCGCGCGGGCCCTTCCAAGTCGTTTCGGCCTACCGTTCCCCGGAGACAAATGCCCTTCTTCGCAGGCGCAGTAAAAGGATCGCCCGGAACAGTCTTCACATGGAAGGAATGGCTGTTGACATCAGGTTGCCGGACCGAAGCATGCGACAGCTCGCAAGGGCGGCGCTCTCCCTGAAGTCCGGCGGTGTTGGGTATTACCCCAGGAGGCATTTTGTCCACGTTGACACCGGCAAGGTTCGCCGGTGGTAGGGATCGTGGTCATGCTTCAAGGGGTAAGCGTCCCCTTCTGTAAAGCCCTCATCAAATCTTTATCCCTGTCATAGATATCATCCCGGAACTGGACGATTCCATCCTCATCCACCCAGGCAGTCCAGTAGAGAATATGCACGTCAATAGGTTCGGGCAGCATGACCACCCTGGTTTTTTTTAATGCCATGGCGGCCTGGATGTTCTCTCTTGTCCACTCCGGGTCATCCCGGAGAACATATTCGGCAAACTCGAGAGGTTTTTCGATCCGAATGCAGCCGTGGCTGAACTCCCGCCGCGTGCGCTCGAAGAGCGCCGGTTCGGATGTGTCGTGCAAATAGACGCCGTATCTGTTCGGAAACATGAACTTGATCCTGCCGAGAGGATTCTTGGGGCCCGGTTCCTGCCGCAAACGGTAGGGGAAATTATCCTCTGAAAGCTCATGCCAGTTGACCTCCCCGGGATTGACGAACTCGGGGCGCTTTGTGTCCGTATCCCGTAAAACTTTCATCTGCTCCTTTTTCAGGTAACCGACATTCTTCTGAATTTTCGGCAGGAGTTCCTCCGTTGCGATGCTTGCCGGGACATTCCAGTAGGGGTTTATCTCCACATAGGTCATCTTCCCGCTGAAGACGGGAGTTCGCTGATAGTTTTTCCCCACGACAACCTTCATGGTCGTGATGACCTTGTTGTTTTCGACAACCTCGAGACCGAAGCCTGCGATATTGACCAGAACGTGCCTCGAGCCGAGTTCGGCGGGTAGCCATCGCCATCGCTCCAGGTTGAGTTCTATCTGACGGATGCGCTTTTCTATGGGAGTGTTCAGCATCCGTCTCGTTTCGCGACCCACGGCCCCACCCGGTTCCAGCCCGTGGCGCCCCTGGAATTTTTTGACCGCCTCCTCCAGGGCATCGTCAAAAAGGTCGTTTCCCGTGTCCGGTGAAGGGGCAAGATCACCGGTGAGTAAGAGCCTTTTCCGCAGGGTGATGATCTCCTCGGCCTGGTTGTCTTTTCTCAGGATCTCCCCCTTGGGTAGAACCGGCCAGGGCTCTCCGGCGGCCATTCGACGGTAATCGAAAAGGGCCTTCTTCAGCCTTTCGTACCCCGGATTTTTGGGAACGAGGCTCCTGAGGGTCTCCTCGACGCTGTTCATGTCCAGGGCCACCTGCAGGACACTCGAGAGGTCCTCGTAACGTCTCCTGGCAAACCAGTCCTCGTGTATTTTTTCCGGGTCCACCCGGCCGGAGATGATATGGGAGCCGCAAAGCAAAAAGGCATCCGTCATGAGCAGGTCGAAGTCGACCCGCAAGGGGGCCACCGGTTTCTCGGCTTTAGCTTTTGCCTTGGCCATCTCCGACTGAAGGTATTCGAGGAGATCGAGGTGATAATCCAGGGGGCTCAGGGCTTCTTTTTCCACTTCGCGGATGAATTTCATGAGGGCGCTTGCCTGGGGAAGAAGTGTCTCCTCGCTGGACCAGGCGAGCTTGTAATCCCGGCTGGCGTAGAATTTGGGAAGGATCCTTGTTGAGCAGATGACCCGCCCCGCGCAGAGAATCCTGGCGGGAGAAGACCTCTCCAGCCGCTTCCGCAGCAGTGCCGAGGCAATATCGGAGCGATATTCCGTGCCCTGTGCCTCCGGGAGGACCGGGAGGATCATGAGGAGAGAGAGCGTAACCATCAGCAGGGTTTTCTTTATCATCCATTCCGTATGATCGGGTATCAAAGTTTTTTCGTGACAAGAGTGCCTGATGTCTTCAGGGCGTTTACCTTCCCGACGTAGGCCCCGATATCGAATTTCCGTTCCAGGCCGGCGGCGTTCATGTAGCGGACCTTGCCGAATATTTTTCTTTCCGTCCAGGGCCTGTCGTGCTTGCCAAAACACCAGGCCACACCGGCAAACCCATTGGGGTCCCTCCCGTCGAGCTCGTACCTGTTGTTAAGGTAGAGGGCCACGCGAAAAGCCTCTTCGTGCGTTGTGGTCCATTCGAGGATCTTTTTCCCCCAGTACATGCGCATGTAGTTGTGCATCTTGCCGGTCAAAACCATCTCTTCCTGTGCGGCGTTCCAGTAAGGGTCGTGAGTCCGGGCCTTCTCCAGGTCGGAACGGCTGTAGGTATATT
>JAPLJU010000039.1 GCA_026388445.1 Deltaproteobacteria bacterium | reverse complement strand
ATGCCGACAAAGATTGCTTTCTCGCTCATGGGGTCTCCTTTCTCCCGTACTTGCGGATGATGCGGGATCCTCTGAAGGTCCCGGGCAACTGTTCGGGTTGAACGGAGGACGTCGTGGCGACCCAAGCTATTCATCGGGTTTTGAACCCTGTGGCGGTACGGTCTGCCACGACGTGAACAACCTGATGGAAGAACGTTTAACATAAACTTTCAACTTTGAGATAGGAATTTAACATACAAGTGGATAGTGGTTAGCAAGACCTAATAGACAAAATAGACTAAACGGACCAGATAGACCAGATAGACCCTAAACCCTAAACCCTATACCCTATTTAGGTTGAACGGCGCTCACGACTCAAGCTCTTTGAAGAACGCTTCCAGGAGGAGGACTTTCAGAAGCGGGTGGAGGGGGTTTTCGCGGTAGATATCAAGGGTCTTTTTGTGGATCTCCCTGCTGAAACTCGCGCAGCAATCCTCGATGATATAAGCCCGAAAATCGTTGGACAACGCATCGAGGGCCGTGGTGAGGACGCAGACCTGTGTCGCGATACCCGCAATCGCGACGGTGTCAACGCCATGCAGCCGCAAGATCTGATCGAGGTCCGTCTTGAAAAAAGCGCTGAAACGCCGCTTGGGAAGATAGATATCCGCGGGCCCCTGTTTCAGGAGGTCCGTGACTTCCGCCCCCGGGGTCCCGCGGATGGAGTGTTCCTTCATCTTTCCCTGAAAGATGAAATCCCCTCTGAGAAAGCTGTCCATGGCGAAGATGACGGGCATGGAGCGGCTCCTCGCGGCTTCCGTCAGGCGGTTGACGGCGGGAACGATCCCCAGGGCAAAGGGCTTGATTGCGTATCGATGATCGCCCTCCAGCGTATCCCTGAGCATGTCCACGACGATAACGGCGGGTCGCATGAAGTCGCAATCTCCTCGCTTGCTCCAATTTTGAGTTTTGAATGTTGAGTTATGAGTTATTAATTTATTCTTTAGAACACTTGAATTCCTTTAATTCAAAATTCATAACTCATAATTCATAACTCAGGCCAGTACCCTATACTCTTAACCCGCATTCCGTGCGCCGTAAACCACACACCCTGTATTCATTCAGCTGTTCTGCCGGAGCTGGCCTTCGATGTATTCCTTCACCTTGTCCTTCGACTTGAAGATCCCGAAGTGGCCCTCGCAGAGGATGTCGGCATCGAGTGCCAGGAGCTTCTGCATCGATTTTTTCCACGCCTCGATATCGGATCTGAAGCTCGGCATGAAGGGCCCGTGGATGTCCTGCCCGAAGAGGACACGCTTGCCTCCCCGGTCGAGATAGATGGAAATGGAACCCGGCGTGTGACCGGGCGTGTGAAGGCAGTGAAGCTCCTCTTCGCCGAATCGAAAGATCTCATGCTCCCCCTTCAGACGGACATCCATCAGCGTGGGAGGAAATTCCGTATCGTACCAGTTGGCTGCCGTCAGGACAGGGTCGCCGCTTTCGATGGCGTCAGCGTCGAGGTCGTGGACGACAATCCTGCAGCCGAATTGCGCCCTGAAGTCCGGGGCTGAGCCAATGTGATCGATGTGGCAGTGGGTGAGGATGAGGTGTGAAACTTTCTCCGGCTTGAAGCCGCATTTTTCGATGTTTTTGACGAGATTTCTCGTGCTTCTTCCCGCCCCGGCATCGATCATGACCAAGTCCCCCTTGAAGTCGATGATATAAACCGCGGCATCGTCAGAGAGGGTGACATTCGGTCCCCCGATGAGGTAGATCCCATCGAGGATGATTTCGGGCTTCCGCATACCTCTACTCCTTCAAGGAGCCGATCAGCTCATTGACATCACCCATCCCGTGGCGGATGAGGTAAGCCTCGATCCCCTTCAGGATATCCATGGTGGCACGGGGGTTGATGAAATTCGCCGTCCCGACCTGCACGGCTCTTGCCCCCACGATCAGGAAAGCCAGGGCATCCTCTGCCGTCATGATCCCCCCGATCCCGATGACCGGTATGGAGACCTCCTTCACAACTTCCCAGACCATCCGCAACGCCACGGGCTTTACGGCCGGCCCGGAGAGCCCGCCTGTGACGCGACTCAGATGAGGGACCCTTTTTTCGATGTCCACGGACATGCCCTTCAGGGTATTGATCAGCGACACCGCATCGGCACCTCCGGCCTCGCAGCACATCGCCAGTGCGGCAATATCCGTCACATTGGGGGTCAGCTTCACGATGACGGGAAGATCGGTCACCGCCTTGATCGCCCGCGTCACTTCGTAACACATATCGGGGTCACAGCCGAAGACGAGGCCCCCCTTCTCGACGTTGGGACAGGAGATGTTGACTTCGAGTGCGTGGACACCTACGGTTCGTCCCAGAATTTCGGCGACTCTTTTATACTCATCCAGGCTCTCCCCGAAGATGTTGACAATGATGGGGACATGGTAGTTCCGCAGGGAGGGGATCTTGTCGCGGATGAAAACCGAGACGCCGACATTCTCGAGCCCGATGGCGTTGAGCATCCCGCCTTCGGTCTCCATGATCCGTGGAGGCGGATTCCCGGGCCGCGGCTCGAGTGATATGCCCTTGACGATAATGGCCCCCAGACGGTTTAGATCCACATAGGGAGCATACTCCTCCCCGTAGCCGAAGGTCCCTGAGGCCGTCATGACCGGGTTTTGAAGCTTCAGTTTCCCGATGGAAACTTCCATGCGGGGTTTTATTCTACTCACTCACTATCTCCAGACGATTTCATTCAAGTCAAAGACCGGGCCTTCCTTGCAGACCCGCTTGTAAGGCTTTCCTGTATCCTCTGTCTCGATGACGCACCCGAGGCAGGCCCCCACGCCGCAGGCCATGCGTTCCTCCACCGACACCTGGCAGGGGACAGGATGACGCGCGAGAAGCTCGCTCATCCTTTTCAGCATGGCATGGGGACCGCAGGCGTAGATCACGGTGCGCTCCGGGGGGTATTGCTTCAGATCACCGGCAAAGAGGTCTGTCACCGGCCCCCTGAATCCCCTGCTCCCGTCATCGGTTGCGATTCTGATCGCGCTGCACGTTTTCCGGATGGCCCCGAGACCGACGAGAAGATCGGCGCGTCTGGCGCCGTAATAGAGATCCAGGGTGGCTCCGGCGGGAAGTTTCTTGCGGAGTTTGCGCACCAGGGGCGCGAGAGGGGCAATCCCGATCCCTCCGGCAATCAGCACGATCCGGTCACGGCCCCGGACCAGCCTGAAACCCTGACCCAGCGGGCCCAGGATCTCCACCGGGTTTCCCTTTTTGAGCAGGGCGAACACCCCGGTTCCCCGGCCGGCAACCCTGTATAGGATTTCAATCCGGCTTTCGCCTTTTCCTTTCTCCTGGGTGTATATGCCGAGAGGTCTTCCCAGGAAGGGGAGCGCCCGGTCCTTCGCCCGGACCAGGACAAACTGTCCCGGTGCGGCCTCCGGGAAGGCTGCGGGCAGAACCATGTTCATCAGGTAATGACCTTCCGCCAATTCCCTGTTTGACAGAATCTCGCCGACATAAAGTTT